>JALUVB010000289.1 GCA_027021085.1 bacterium | reverse complement strand
TAGACCTTAGACGTTAGACTGGGAGGATAGGTGAAACCAACAACTCATCCCGATGGACATCGGGAGCAACTCACACCTCTTTCCGGGTTTCCCATGCTCTGGCGTAAGGTTTTATCTCTCGTCTATCCATATCACTGCATTATCTGCCAAACGGCTTTGCCCCTCTCTTACCCTCATCCCGTATGTTTCTCCTGCGAGGAAGAAGTAATCTTTTTAACCCGGGAAACAATCTGCGAAATCTGCGGCAGGCCCCTTGCCTCCGGGCTGTGCAACGAATGTAAGCAAAGGAAAAACTCCTTTGACCTGCTCCGCTCCGCGGCTATTTACGAAGGAAAATGGCGGGATATAATTCACCATTACAAGTACCATGGTAAATTTTATCTCTCTGCATTTCTGAGCCAAAAACTCTTCCAGGTGTATATAAAGGAAAGACTACTCCAGGAAAGCGATTTCATCATACCGGTCCCCGAACACTTTCTCGACCGCATCAAAAGGGGCTATCACCAAACCTATCTTCTGGCAAAGCACCTGGGCAGGAAAACCGGCAAAAGCGTAATCACAGCATTCCTTCGCAAACCAAAAAGAATTCCTTCCCAGACCGGACTCCCGGCCAGGCAAAGAAAAAGCAATGTCAGAGGTGCCTACCGGGTAAAACCGGACAAAAAACTTAAAGGGAGCAAAGTGCTCCTGGTAGACGATGTCTTCACCACAGGAGCCACCATAAATGAATGTGCAAAACAGCTAAAGAAAAACGGGGCAGTAAAAGTATACGTTCTCACCCTGGCACGGGGAGAGTGAAAATTAGGATTACATCAGCGCCATTTGCATTTCAAAATGCCTAAGCGGTAAAATATCCCATGTTAGAAAAAAACCTCTTCTCCCTCTCTCCCCACCCTGCAAAAAAAGAACGCATTTTCACCGTTTACGAGCTTACCCGAAACATCCAGAGTCTCATAGAAGGCAACTTCCCCCTTCGCATAGGCGTGGAAGGAGAAATATCAAACCTGCGTGCGGCAAGCACCGGCCACATTTACTTTACCCTCAAAGACCCCTTTGCCCAATTACGTGCAGTCTTTTTCAGGGAAGCCGCCTCCCGCTTAAAAATCCGCATGGAAGAAGGCATGAAGGTAGTGGTATGGGGAAGACTAAGAGTATATACCGGAAGGGGAATCTACCAGCTAATAGGCGAAGAAATAGAAAAGCAGGGAATAGGCATTCTCTACACCCGCTACCTGCAGCTCAAGGAAAAACTTGAGAAGGAAGGATTGTTTGAAGAAGCCATGAAAAAACCCCTACCGCCCTATCCACGCACCATAGGGCTGGTTACCTCTCCCACAGGTGCTGCCGTAAAAGACATGATAAAAGTCATCACCCGCCGCTTCCCCCGCGTGCATATCATTATCTACCCGGTAAGAGTACAGGGAGAAGAAGCAGCCGAGGAAATAGCCCACGGAATCCAGGTGCTCAACCAGATGAAGGAAGCAGAAGTAATAATCGTGGGAAGAGGAGGCGGAAGCGTAGAAGACCTCTGGGCATTTAACGAGGAAACAGTTGCCAGGGCTATTGCCACTTCCCGCATTCCTATCATCTCTGCCGTAGGGCATGAACAGGATTACTGTATAAGTGACTTTGTGGCTGACAAAAGAGCTCCCACACCCTCCGCAGCAGGAGAAATGGTAGTAGTGGAGATGGAGAAACTTGTAGAAAGATTGGAAGATTCCCTGAACAGATTAAATTCCCGCATGTTCCTGGAACTGATAAACATGCAGGAAAAACTACAGAAACTTACCCGTGCTCTCCTGCTCCAGCATCCCCGGAAAACCCTGGAAAGGGAAAAAGAAAAACTCGCAGAACTCCACCTGCATTTATTCAGGAGAATGCAAACCATAACCCGTAACAGCCAGGAAAAACTTGCCAGCTGGGCCGGGAAACTGGAAGCACTCTCTCCCCTCAAAGTCCTGGAAAGAGGCTACAGCATAACCTTTCTATTACCATCCGGGAAAATCCTGCGGGAGAGCAGAGAAGTAAAAAAAGGCGCAGAGGTTAAGGTGAAGCTCTGGAAAGGAAACCTTTTCTGCCAGGTTTTGAAAAAAGAAGATGAAAGCATTACTCCTTCATAAACCCGCTCCCATAGAAACATCTCCTCTGCAGGAAGAGGAAATCCCCACTCCCCGGCCAAAAGAAAAGGAAGTATTAATAAAAGTAGAATATTGCGGAGTATGCCATACAGACCTGCATCTGGTAGAAGGAGAAATTATCCCTCCTTCTTACCCGGTAATTCCCGGCCATCAGGTAGTAGGCAAAATAGAAAAAACGGGAGAGAAAGTAACCAGATGGAAAACAGGAGAACGGGTGGGAATTCCCTGGTTTTACTCTTCCTGTGGGAGATGTAAATTCTGCCGAAAAGGCAAAGAAAATCTATGCAATAAAGCCCAATTTACCGGGTTCCACGTAAACGGCGGATACGCAGAATACGCAGTGGCAGACCAGGACTCCGTGTACCTGCTCCCCGAAAAATATCCGGGAGAAAATGTCGCACCCCTGCTTTGCGGAGGAGTCATCGGGTACCGGGCTCTCAAACTTACCCCCCTACTCAGAGGCGAAACCCTGGGAATATTTGGTTTCGGCGCTTCGGGACACATAGTGCTCCAGATAGCAAAATACTTTAACCTGCGTGTCTTCGTCTTCACCCGTTCAGAAAAACACCAGGAAGTAGCCAGGGAACTGGGGGCGGATTGGGTGGGTAAACCCGATTCTTCCCCTCCCGAACTGCTTGACGGAGCTATAATCTTTGCTCCGGCAGGAGAATTAGTGCCCATAGCTTTAGGAAACATAGAAAAAGGCGGGACATTAACCCTGGCCGGGATTTACATGACACCTATCCCTTCCTTAGAGTACCCCCTGCTCTACCAGGAAAGAATAATAAGAAGCGTAGCCAACTCCACCCGGGAAGATGTTCGGGAGCTACTGGATATAGCAGGAAAAACCCCGCTAAAAACCGTAGTAGAAGTCTTCCCCTGGCAGGAAGCAAACCAGGTGCTGCAAAAATTAAAAACCAGCCAGCTCAAAGCCTCCGCCGTCCTCAAGTTTTAGTAAACAGTGAACAGTAGTAAGTAGCGGGTTGATAGTAGCGAGGGGATTAGGATAGTAAGCAGTGAATTGGCATCCTGGTAAAATCCTGGTTTCTTGGTATCCTGGTAATCTTGCCTGCCTGTGCGTTGCACGCAGACAGTCCCGCCTGCCCACTTCCCCCCGTCTAAAGTCTCAAGTCTAAGGTCTAACATGCCCTTCCCCACCCGCTACTAAGTTTAAGGTATCTTTAAAAAAAGTCGCACATCGCGTAATAATAGTAAAATTTCTATACTTATACTGCATTATTTACATTCTGTCCGGCAGATATTGCAGAAAAAATTTGACAAGCCTCTTTTTTTAATTTATAACTTAGACAGTAGATTGGAATAATATAAAAGAGAATGTTCGGCGATAAAATAACTGACCAATGAGAATATTCAGCATCAAAGAAGATGGCAAATTTGAGGAGTTCTCTAAAACCCATTTCCATGTCGATCATGAGGAATCGGTATTGGAAAATTGGCTTGAAAATAACTCAGACGATATTCTTGAAGATGGTAAACTTCTCATTATCGGTCGTCAGGTCACAACAAATCTCGGCAGCATAATTGACCTTCTTGGAATTGATAGGGAGGGGAATACAGTCGTAATTGAACTGAAACGGGATAGAACACCCCGAGATACTTTGGCTCAAGCATTGGAATATGCATCATTTGTTGAAGAGCTTGACACAGATAGTCTTGAAAAAATTCTTCAACGTTACGTAAATGATGAAGGTCTAAATCTATCAAGCTATCATCGAAATTACTTTGAGCTTGCTCCTGATGAAGCAGTTTCATTCAATAAAGATCAACGTATTGTGCTTGTTGGCCAGCGTATCACTGGAGAAATTAGGCAAACAGCATCTTTCCTGCGCAGAAAAGGAATGAGGGTGACATGTCTTGAATTTTCATATTTTCAAGGCAATGGAGGCAAGCATCTTTTATCATATGACATTGTAGTTGGAAAAGAACCATCAAAAATAAAACAAATAACTTCAGGAGCTTTGCCTATTGTCTCGCAAGATTCATTTATGGAGTCTTTGGATGAGAACGGCAAAGAAGTTTTGGGGCAAATCCTCAATTTCGCAGCCGAGAATTCATTCCCTGTCCACTGGGGAACAAAAGGATTCTCAATGAACGTAGATAAGAATGGGGTGCATGTTGCCATTTGCTACGGTTATCCACCTAAAGCTGTATTCCAGCAATCGGTTTACACGGCTCTTGTCGGCAGAGGCGGACTACTGAGTAAATTGGACGTGCCTGAATCAGAAATGAATCTACTATGGCAAGAGGCAGAGGCAACAGGGCTATTTCAGCCAGCAGGCAGAGAACTCAAGGTATTGGTAAACCGAAAATTTGAGAGTTCAGAAATTCATACCCTTATTTGCTGGCTTGAAAAGGTAGCAAAAACCATAGAAAATCATGAATTAAAATGAACGGCTACGCCGAACAAGGCGCTTCACCTGACCCCAAGGGCGGTAGCGTTTCCGGGTGAGCGTAGCCTGGAGTTTATGCGAGGGAAAGTCAATTTTGCGAAGGTCACAGTTCCCTTGGGGCAGGTGAGCTTTGTCGTTATGTATTTAAACCGAGAGGACAATAAGCATGGATGTAACGCCAGATAAACAAAATATCGACATGGTATTTGCAAATACCACCTACCATATTGACTTTTATCAAAGGCAATATAAATGGACTGATGCACCTGTCAAAAGATTGCTTGATGATATTTTCTATAAGTTAAATATTGAATATGTACGATATAAGGATTGCGATATTGAGATTGAGAAGCTAATTGATAAATTCTCTTGGTATTATCTCAACACATATGTGACAAATGTTATCAAGAAAGGAGGAGAAAATCTTATGAATAATGCAGTAAGCCAAATAATAAGACAGATTCCCGTAGGATATGTATTTGATGCTCATTTTGTAATATCACAACTAATAAAACATCATTCCGATGTATATATTCATTTTGCAGGTCCAAATCAAACAACCGCACAAATGCACGGGCAAATTTCACAAATAATTGATAATTTGCCTAATACAAGACAACTTGGCAATAATTTTTATTCTGAAAATATTCATGGTATTCCGAGTGTAAATACATATTGGGAAGTAATCATTTCAGCGGACGGCAAATAGCCGCCGCTGAAGGTGAGCATTAGCCATAAACTGAAAGAATGGCAAAATGAAGAGTACAAGTCACCGTTCACTGCTTACTGTTCACTATTTACTGCTTACTATTCTCCCCGTCTAAGGTCTATAGTCTACAGTCTATGGTCTA
>JALUVB010000288.1 GCA_027021085.1 bacterium | reverse complement strand
TCAAGAGTTAATCCCTTTTTCCGTATATGCCTTTGATTTTTCTTCTCATTTCCGTTAAAATTGCTTTGCTGAAAAGGAGGTAAAAATGTCAGAAATAGTAGAAATATGGGGAAGAGAAATATTGGATTCTCGCGGGAACCCAACAGTAGAAGTAGATGTGTATTTAGATGACGGCTCTTTTGGAAGGGCAGGGGTACCTTCGGGAGCTTCCACGGGAGAACATGAGGCCCTGGAGCTGAGAGACGGGGATAAATCCCGCTACAGGGGCAAAGGCGTTCTTAAGGCTGTTGACCATATCAATAACATAATCGCGCCGGAGTTCGAAGGCATGGAGGCTACCGAACAAAAAATCATAGATGAACAGCTTATGGAACTTGACGGAACCGAGAGCAAAGAGAAACTGGGGGCTAATGCCATCCTGGGAGTATCGCTCGCAGTAGCCAGAGCTGCTGCGGAATCCTGCGGTCTGCCTCTCTACCAGTACATAGGAGGAGTCTATGCCCACCTTCTCCCCATTCCTTTCCTGAACATACTTAACGGCGGGCAACATGCAGACAACAACGTGGATATCCAGGAATTTATGATAGTTCCTGCCGGTGCACCCACTTTCAAGGAAGCACTGAGATACGCCTCGGAAGTGTACCATACCCTGAAGGATGTCTTAAAAAAGAAAGGATTGGGTACAGGGGTAGGAGATGAAGGCGGATTTGCTCCCAACCTTAAATCCAATGAAGAAGCTATTAAGATAATACTTCAGGCTATAGAAGAGGCCGGATACCGTCCGGGAGAAGATATAGATATAGCAATTGACTCTGCTGCCTCTTCCTTTTACAAAGGCGGAAACTATATTCTAAAAAGCGAAGGCAAAACCCTGGATTATAAAGGCATGACAGATTACTACCGCCACCTGTTGGACAATTATCCCATAATAAGCATAGAAGACGGGTTGGCAGAAGACGATTGGGAAGGATGGAAATACCTCACTGAGAAATTAGGTGCCAGAGCACAATTAGTGGGAGACGATATTTTTGTCACTAATTCCAGGATACTTATGAAAGGTATGGAGGAAGGAATAGCAAATTCCATACTGATAAAGCCGAACCAGATCGGCACTCTTACCGAAACATTACAGACTGTTACCCTGGCTAAAAGTAATGGTTATGCAACCGTGCTTTCCCATCGTTCAGGAGAAACTGAAGATAACTACTTGGCAGACCTGGCAGTTGCTTTTGGCACCGGGCAGATAAAAACAGGTGCTCCCTGCCGTTCCGAAAGAAATGCAAAGTATAACCAGCTCCTGAGGATAGAAGAAGAACTGGGAGAAGCAGGAGCATTACCCGGGAGAGAAGTCTTTGGTGCAGGTGGATGAAGTGGAAATTCATTCTCTATACAATAGGGACAATCCTCATTGTCTGGATAGCGGTAATGGTGCTACTTCCGCCATTGCACCAGTATCTTGCGCTTAAAAGCGATTTGGATAACCTTGAGAAAGAGAATGACAGTTTAAAACAAGAAATCGCCTCGCTTCAGCAGGAGGAAGAAAAAATTAAGAATGATACTTTCTACCTTGAGTATATTATACGTAGGGACCTTAAAATGATGAAGCCAGAGGAAAGAGTATATCGGGTAAAATAATGTTTGATAATCTCAGAACCAGGCTTTCCAAAATATTTAAGAAATTAAAGGGAGAGGCATTCCTCAGCGAGAAGAACATCGAAGACGCTCTGAAAGAGGTAAGAATCGCTCTCCTGGAAGCAGATGTGAATTACAGGGTAGTAAAAGAGTTCCTCACTCTTACCCGGGAAAAAGCTCTGGGGAAAAAGGTGCTGAACAGTGTGAGTCCTGCCCAGCAGTTTATAAAAATTGTGCATGAGGAACTGGTAAACATACTGGGAGAAAAGGTTACTGAGTTATTTACAGCTCCTGTACCTCCCTCCATATATATGCTGGTAGGAATACAGGGAAGCGGCAAAACCACCACCTGTGCGAAACTGGGGTTGATACTGAAGAATAAAGGGAGAAAAGTTCTCCTGGCCGCAACTGATACTCAGCGTCCTGCCGCAAGAGAACAGCTGAAAATGCTGGGAGAAAAGATAGGGGTTCCTACTTTCACGGAAGGGAGAACCTCCCTGGAAATTGCCTTAGGTGCGCTCAAGACTTCCCGCAAGTTAGGATGTAATACCGTGCTCCTGGACACGCAGGGAAGATTGCAGGTAGAGGAAGAGTTGATGAAAGGGCTGGAAGTCATGAAGGACAAGATTAAGCCCACAGAAATTCTTTTAGTGGCAGATGCCATGACCGGGCAGGAAGCAGTGAATATAGCCAGCACCTTCAATGAACGGCTTTCCCTGGACGGGATAATATTGAGCAAGGTAGATAGTGATGCCAGGGGAGGAGCTGCTCTCTCCATGAGAATGGTTACGGGATGCCCGATAAAATTTATAGGAACAGGCGAAAAACTCCAGGATATTGAAGCCTTTTACCCGGACAGAATCGCCTCCCGGATTTTAGGTATGGGAGACATAGTTACCCTGGTGGAAAAGGCAGAGGCACTTGAGTCCGAGGAAGACGAACGCATGCTGAAGAAACTGAAAGCAGACGAATTTAACCTGGAGGATTTTCTTCTCTACCTGCAAAAAATGAAGAGCATGGGACCGCTCTCAAAAATGTTAGATTACCTGCCGGTAGAACAGAAGATAAGAGATGTAGGGCTCGATGATACGCATTACAAGCGAGTGGAAGCAATAATTCTTTCCATGACACGGGAGGAAAGGACAGAGCCTCGGATAATTAATGGCAGCAGAAAAAAAAGGATAGCCAGAGGAAGCGGAACCTCCGTGCAACAGGTGAATCAACTGTTAAAACAATTTCAGTTTGCCAAGAAACGAATGAAAGAAATGGTAAAATACGGGCATCTTATAAAACGAAAAGGATGGTTACCTAAGATAGGATAAAAGGAGGAAATAATGGCAGTAAGGATTAGGCTGTTTCGTACCGGGAAAAAACATTTCCCTTCTTACCGTATAGTGGCCGCTGACAGCCGCTCTCCCCGGGATGGTAAATTCCTGGAGACACTCGGCTCTTACGACCCCAAAGAAGATCCACCCCGGGTAAGCGTGGATATGGAAAGGCTGCAGTACTGGTTAGATAAAGGGGCACAAATGAGTTCCACGGTGAAAAGTCTTATTAAGAAAGCTTCATGATTTTTTATGTATTGACGATATTTCCCGAATTTTTTCAGCCATTTTTGGAAAAAGGCATAGTTGCCAAAGGCATAGAAAGGAAGAAGTTAGAAATCCGCATTAAAAATTTGCGGGATTTTACCAAAGATAAGAGAAGGACAGTGGATGACTACTCGTTTGGAGGAGGCGGCATGGTTTTGAAACCAGAGCCGGTATTTTTAGCCATGGACGAGGTTAAAGAAGAATTTCAAAAGAAAAAGAGAGTAGTGCTTCTCACCCCCCAGGGGGAAGTTTTCACCCAGGGTAAAGCAGAAGAGTTTGCCCGGGAGGAAGCAGTTGTGCTGATATGCGGCAGATACGAAGGCGTGGATGAGAGAATCCGGGAGACACTGATTACCGATGAAATATCCATTGGTGACTACGTTCTGGCAGGAGGAGAGCTTCCCGCCCTGGTAGTGATAGAAACGGTCTCCCGTATTATCCCGGGAGTCCTGGGGAAAGAAAGGTCATACGAGGAAGATTCTTTTACCCAGCCTTTTTTAGACTGGCCCCATTATACCCGTCCCAGGGAATTCCGCGGTAAGCCGGTTCCTGAGATACTTTTGAGCGGGAACCACCAGGAAATAAAGAGATGGAGACTAAAAGAAGCTTTGAAAAGGACGTTGCAAAGACGGCCTGATTTACTCAAAGAAGAACTTTTAGACGAAGAAATGGGAAAGATACTGAAAGAAGTAAAGAGAGAAAGGAGGCTCGGATGAATATACAGGAACTGGTAGAGAAAGAAAAAATGCGGGAAGATATCCCGGAATTTCAGGTAGGAGACACGGTGAAGGTATACACAAAAATCTTTGAAGGAGGGAAAGAAAGAGTACAGGTTTTTGAGGGTATAGTAATTCGCAGGCGCGGGGGAGGATTGCGTGAGACCTTTACTGTGCGTCGCTCAAGCCACGGAGAGGGAGTAGAAAGAATATTCCCCCTGCATGCTCCTATAATAGAAAAAATAGAGGTAACCCGCAAAGGCAGAGTAAGACGCGCCAAACTTTACTACCTGCGAAAAGTAAGGGGCAAGAAATTAAAGGTGAAAGAGAAGACCCAGAGAAGAGAAGTAAGCAGTAAGAAGTGAATCTGTTTCCTTCCTTCCCGACCCCGATTTTATACCGGGGTAATTTACCTGGCAGGATGTTCCGACATATAAGAACAGATAGTTGCTGCCGGTTAAGTAAGTGAGATAGAAATCTTGCGTAAAGGTGGAATCTATACCCGGGAAGAAATACTCTGGGAAAAAGGCTACGCTTTCATAGCCGGGATAGACGAGGTAGGAAGGGGGCCCCTGGCCGGGCCGGTAGTGGCAGGGGCAGTAATCCTGAAACCTTTTACCTACATAGACAAACTCAAAGACTCAAAAAAACTTACTCCGGCAAAGAGAGCACAATTTTTTTCTCTGATTGTAAACAACTGCATAGACTGGGCAGTGGGTATGGTGGAAGCGCGGGAAATAGACAGGATAAATATCCTCCAGGCTTCAAAGCTGGCAATGCAGCAAGCCATAAAAAACCTAAAACAGAAGCCTGACTTTCTCCTTATAGATGCAGTAAAACTTTCTTCTGAAATACCGTCTCAATCAATAATAAAAGGAGATGAAAACTCAGCATCCATTGCCTGTGCCTCAATAATAGCAAAGGTAATGAGAGACAGGCTGATGGACAATCTATCCCTTATCTTTCCCCAGTACGGCTTTGAAAAGCATAAGGGGTACCCTACAAAATTCCACCGGGAAAAAATCGCAGAGTATGGGTTAACTCCCGTACACAGGAAAACTTTCAAGTTTAAAAAATAAATAGAAGTTGAAAGGTTATTTAGTCAGATTACTCTCCTTCTTCAAAACATCGCCTACCTTGAACAGGGGGGCACAGGGGGAAAAACTGGCAGAGCAATTCCTGCGCAGGAAAGGCCTGAAAATATTAGAGAAAAACTTTCGCATAAGAGGGGGAGAAATAGACATTATTGCAGAAGAAGGAGACAGGACTGTTTTTGTAGAAGTGAAGACCCGCTCCACGCATTCCTTCGGCAGTGCCGGGGAGAGTATAGATTATTACAAGAGAAAAGTCTTACGGAAAACTGCTCTCTTCTACCTTAAAAAGAAGGGAAGACCTTTTAAAGCCAGGTTTGACGTAATATATGTAAACCTGCAGCCTGATAACCGCTTGCAATCAATCGAATGGATTGAGAATGCTTTCCCGTTTGAGGAGTGAAACTGTAGACC
>JALUVB010000287.1 GCA_027021085.1 bacterium | reverse complement strand
GCCATTAGATGAAAAAACAAATAAGGTGACGAGTTAACTGCCAATTAACCTGTATCATATATTGACATTTTCTTTGACATATGGTATATTTTATCTGGAGGTGGGAATATGATTACCATTAAGGAAAATACAACATTGGTGGGAGTTTCCGAGCTGCGTTCCGGAATCGAGAAGGTGCTAAAAAAAGCGCACGACGGAGTTGTTATCATTGAAAAAAGGCACAAACCGACCGCTGTTCTTATGTCCAACGAAGAATATGAACATATCCAGAATCTTTTAGAAACTGCTGAGGATTTAGTGCTTGGATTCATCGCCGATGCACGGTATAAAAGCAGCAAGGGAAAAGATTATATTGACATTGAGGCACTTTTAAAATAACGGGGGGATGAATGTGGAAGATAAAAGTTCATCCTCTCGTCATTGAGGAAGATTTCAAAAAAATCAATAAAAAAACCCGCACCATCATTCTTAAAACTATCTACAAAAAACTTACCATTGCCCCTGAGAAGTACGGCTCTCCTCTACGTAATCCATTAAAAGGATACTGGAAATTAAAAATATCTCACTATCGTGTTATATATAGAATAGAAAAAAACACGATTAAAGTTTTAGTACTAAAAGTCGGTATGCGCCGGGATGCGGAAGTTTATAAGGAAATGCTGCAACGTATAAAGAAAATATGAAAAACAAAAATTAATAAATCATCTAACAAATGTGTTACAGCGGACGGCGTTCTGCCATCGCTGAGCTTGACTGTTATCTCCAAATTCCACTTGACAGGTATGCATATATCATGCATAATAATACATATAATTTTGAGTATATAAGGAGGAGATTATGAGAACAACAATAAATATTGAAGACGAACTGCTTAAAAAAGCATCAAAATTGACTGGCGTCAAGGGAAAAACATCTTTGGTAAAACTTGGGTTAGAAGCTTTGATTGCTATAGAAAGCAGTAAAAGACTGGCCAAGCTTGGAGGGACAGAAAAGGCATTAAAGATGATTCCTCGCAGAAGAGTAGGGGATAAATAAAGTGGTTCTTGTTGACACATCTGTCTGGGTATCGCATCTTCGCGATGGTAATCCGCATCTTGAGCATTTATTATACAAAGGAGAGGTAGTTTGTCATCCTTTTATCATTGGTGAACTTGCATGTGGAAGCATAAAGAACCGGGATGAAATACTTTCTTTACTTCAGTCTCTTCCTATGGCTATATCACCCGAGCATGATGAGGTGCTACAGTTTATAGAAAGCAATGCATTGATGGGTAAAGGGCTTGGCTATATTGATGTGAATCTTCTTGCATCAGCTATTCTGACAGATGTACCCATTTGGACCCTGGATGAAAAATTGAGGCTGGTCTCATCTGCAATGAGTATTAATTATATATCTCAAAGGGGATAACAAAGCGCTACAGCGAACGGCTACCGCCGCCTGCGGCGTCGGCCCCAGTCGCTGAGCTTGGTCGTTAGATTAAGAAAACTAATGCAATAAAATGATTTCTTATGGTATACTAAAACGTGGAGGGGAAAATTATGGAAAAAGTATTAGTTAATTCCGACAAATATTATGGTGAGTACGTTGCAATAAAGAGTGCCGAAGATAATACCATTGTTGGAGCTGGAGATACCCCAGCTGAAGCATTAGAAGAGGCAAGAAAAAAGGGCATTCAGAACCCCTTTCTCCTTTATGTCCCCGATAAAGATGTAGTACACATTTACTATGTTGATTGAAAATTATCCTTTTATTATAACCCGCCCCGGTGATGTAGCACGTCCCTATCTTCCCGTTACGATAATAAATCCAGAGAATCAAAAGGAAATAAATGTGTATGCATTAATCGACACTGGGGCAGATGAATGTGCTCTACCAGCATCTTTTGCCCACCCTTTAGGTCATAATCTACAGTCGGGCCATCAGAAAAGGATAAGGACTGGTAATGGTACAACTGTAGCATACAGCCATACTGTTTGCATAAGAGCGTTTGGTTTCTCAACAGAAAATGTTTTGGTTGATTTCATGCCGAATTTGCATATTCCTTTATTGGGGGTTAAAAGCTTTTTAAATAATTTCACCTTAAAAATTGATTATCCTAATAAAGTATTTTCAATAGTATAAAATCTAACAATTCAATACAGCAAACTGGTACCGCCGCCTTTTGGCGTCGATACCAGCAGGTGAGCTTGGTCGTTAACCCCAGAAAAACCCATACGCAGGCATGACGCGCAGGCTGGTTGATTATCTTTCCTACTTTTTCTTGTCATTCCCGCGAAAGCGGGAATCCATCCCCTCGCTACTCACTACCCGCTACTCGCTACTGTTCACTGTTTCCCTTCTGCTCAGCAAAAATTACAGAAGAAATTTGACAACCCTCTTTTTTTAATTTATAACTTAGATGATAGTTGAAATGATATAAAAAAAGGTAGAGGTAATAACTATTTAGAAGGGAGGGAGTACCATGAATAAAGAATATACCGCTGTGATAAAAAAGGAAGATGACTGCTGGATTGGCTGGATTGAAGAGGTCCCAGGGGTAAATTGTCAGGAGAAAACCTATGAAGAATTATTGGAAACTCTTAAAATTACTTTAAAAGAAGCCTTAGAGTTTAATCGCCAAGAAGCTCTCTCTGCGGTTGGCAGTGGATTTAGGGAAGAAAAAATTGCTGTATGAAAAGGAATGCTCTTTTAAAATATCTTCGTGCTCAAGGATGTGAATTATTGAGAGAAGGTAGCAAGCATTCATGGTGGCATAATCCGGTTTTGAATAAACGATCATCAATTCCAAGACATTCTGAGATTAAAGATATTCTTGCTAAGAAAATATGCAAGGACCTTGGGATAAAACCAATTAAGTAGCCGCTAACAAATCGTTCCACCTGACCGCTATTCTGTTGGTTCTCACCTGCGCAACTTAGCTTTGCCGTTATTCAGTTTATACATTAATGAATCTAGTGGCGAGGGGGCAGGCGGGCAGGAATCTATTCCCCCCTAACTACTCGCTACTCACTGCTTTACTGGATACCTGCTTCCGCAGGCATGACAGGTGGCCAAGAAGCCAGGATTACCAAGATACCAGGATACCAAACCCCTATTCACTGTTCACTGTTTACTGCTTCCCCAGTCTATAGTCTAAAGTCTACGGTCTAAAATCCTGGATACCTGCTTTCGCAGATATGACAGGCGGGCAGGAAACCAGGATTACCAAGATACTAGGGTACTAACCATCTATTCACTATTCACTGCTTACTATTCACTGTTTACTATTTACTTTTCCCTGTAATGGGCTCTTTCCATATTCTTTTAAGAGTCTCCATTCCTTTTGTGCTTTGCTGTAGTCCTTTGCCAGCCAGTAAACCCATCCCCGGTAATAGGGAATAAATTTCAGCCTGGAAAGGGGATATTCGTCTCCCCATTCTTTTAAGGTGGATTTTAGGGGTTCCCTGTCTTTTGTTTTTAAGTAGTACTCGGCTCTTTGCAGGTAGTAACCCTCCGGATGGCCTGGTTTTTCTTTAGCGGAGTTTTTATAGATGCTTTCTGCTTTTTCAAATTCTCCCTGGTAGAAATAAATATCTCCCAGGCCGAGTTTTGCCTTTCTTTTCCATTCTCCCGAATATTCTTTCTCTATACCGGTAAAGATTTCTTTTGCTTTTTCAAACTCTCCCTTTTCCAAAAATATTTCCCCCGTTTTGAGCAAAGCTTCGCATTTTTCCCTACCGGTTGCTTCCCTGGCCAGGTTCTGGAAGGTAAGAAGTGCTTTTGTATTATCTCCCTGTTTCTGGTAGAAATTCCCCAGGGTGAGGAGATAATTCCAGCGTTTACTTCCCTTGCTCTTCTTTGCCAGGAAATAGATGACCTTTGCTGCCTCGGTTTCTTTTTTTAAGCTTTCATAAAAGTTCAAAAGCACCCGGAGCTGGTTCTCGGAGAGGGCCGAGAGGGGATAAAGGGAAATTATCTTGAGGTAGTTTTCCATATCTGTTTTTTCATTCCCGGGGAGCGGTTCCCGCAGTACGATTTTTCTTTCCATGCTATCCTGGAAACTTTTTATTTCCACTATATCGTTTCTGCTGATATCTACTGTCCCGCCTTCTAACCTTAGCACAACTTTTTCCCCGGAGGAGGAGACAATATACCCTGCCAATTGTCTTCCGTCTTTTAATTTCACCACATCCACTTTTCTTTTTAATTTCACCCGGTAGTTTTTGAATTCCAGGTAAACATGGGTGAATTCCTTTACCCCGGTCATTTTCATGCCGTCGTCCAGTTCCCATTCTAAGAAGCCGGAGGAGGGGGAAGAAAATTTCAGCCGGGTGAGAATTCCTTTTTCCGGGTACAGGTTGTCCAGCAGTGTGTAGTAGAAGTCTGCCGGGTAAGGATTGTCTCTCTTTTCATATCCTTGCAATATTCCTACAGTCACAGGGAGAAAATATCTTTCGTTAATCACCCTGTATTCCCTGTCTCCCGGTTTCCGCCAGGCAGCCACACAGGCCTGTGAACCTCTTCCTTCCATATGGTAGTATTCAATCAGGTGCACCCCTGCTTTAAGGTATATTTCCCCCCGGTGTTCTGCCCGTCTTCCTCTTCCTGCCCCATGGAATCCAGGCCATTGAGCTACCAGCTTGCTATCTATAAAAAGAAATGAGGCATCATCTGAGACAGTGGCAAAGCCGTATTTTCCGTTGACAGGAGCATAAAAGAATCCCCTGTAAATACTGAGATAATTATCCGAGGGGCCGTAGGGGTTATACCCATCGAAGATTTGGGTCCGGAAGCCTTTGCCGTAAACAATCTTACTGCGGGAGATTAGTCTTTCCATTTCCTTCCAGTTGTCTGCTCTCCCGGGCGGTTTTCTCCTGGTTTCCAGGGTAAGCCCGGCTTGGAGTTTCCAGGAGTAGCCGGGTGCAGGTGCCCGGGGATTCCCATAGTAGATGTAATAGGTAGAAGAATTGTCTCTAAGGGGGAAAGCCACCAGAGAATATCTATAAGGGACGGAGTAGATTACTTTAGAAGGTATTTCTTTGCCCTTTTCATTTATCACCCGGATATCTTCTCCGTTTTTTCTCACTTTTCCGCCGTTGGGAAAGTATACTGCCGCCGTGCGGGTGTAATACTCCCATTTCCCCAGAAGAGAGGGGATTGCTACTTTCCTCCTGCATTCCCAGTTTTTATTCCACCAGTTATCCTGGGCAAATAGGGGGAAGGCTAAGAGAGAAGTAAGCAAAATAAAAAAGCAATTTCGGTTTATCTTTGCTATTAGTTGTGAATTATTTTTTAGGTACTTCTTAATTATAGTTAGAACTAAAATTAAATCTGAGGTTAATTTTGGTATCATTTTTCCTCTTCCACGATTCTCTTGAAGTAGTCTTTTAGGTATTCTGCATATTCAGGAGGGAATTCTTCCTTGAGGCTTTGCAGGAGGGGGATTCGGTAGTCTATAGGCAGGGAAGAAGGTATGGTTTTTCTCCACTCGATTTCTCCCTGCACTTCTTTTTTAGCCTGGGAAAGGTCGAATATCACTTCACGATGTTTTCTTAAGAAACCAC
>JALUVB010000286.1 GCA_027021085.1 bacterium | reverse complement strand
TTTACCTGCAAGCCGTTTACCAGTTCGGAAGATTCCATTACTTTTTTATAATCAAAGATATCTACCAGCTTCATGTTTCACTCCCTTTTGCCTCGGTTCTTAGTTCCCCTTCTTACCAAACTCAAACCCAAACACTAAAAACTAACACCATGTACAACCTTTAAGGTGGACTGTCCCGGATACCCTCCCACCATCCACCGCTCACTGTTTACTATTTACTACTTCCTATCCTCCCTCACTACTAACTACCCGCTACTCGCTACTGTCCACCATCTCCCAGTCTAAAGTCTACAGTCTATGGTCTAAGGTCTAAAATCCCCCTCACTACCCGCTACTAATCCTAAATCATGCTCTTGCCGAGTTCTTTCCACATCTTTTCTGCGTAAAGGTAGTACTCTTTTCTCTTCAGCTCGCTGGCTGCTTCTTCTTCTATTATGGCTATGGTATTTGGGTGAAGTTGCAGGGCAGAAGCAGTAATCTGGCTGGTAATCGGGCCTTCGATACTCTCTGCTACCACGCCTGCCTTTTTTCTGCCGTTGGCCAGGAAGAGGCAACATTTGGCTTCGAGAATAGTCCCCACTCCCATGCTGAGAGCCGCGCGGGGCACTTCATCCAGGGAATCGAAAAATCTTGCGTTGTCTATACGAGTTTGTTCTTCCAGGGCTATGAGCCTGGTGCGAGAAGCAAGAGAAGAGCCCGGTTCATTGAATGCAATGTGGCCGTCTCCACCTATCCCCAACACTTGCAGGTCTATTCCGCCTGCTTCTTTTATCATCTTCTCGTAACTCGCGCAGAATTCTTCTACCTTGTCTAAACTTACCGTGCCGTCCGGCACATGCGTATTTTCCTTTTTTATGTTGATGTGGTTGAACAGGTTATCATTCATGAAGTAACGATAACTCTGGGGATGGTCCGGAGAAAGGCCAAAGTATTCGTCCAGGTTGAACGTGGTTACCCGGGAAAAATCCAGCCCTTCTTCCTTGCACATGCGGGCAAGTTCCTGGTAAAGCCCCACCGGAGTGCTGCCCGTGGCCAGCCCCAGGACACAATCAGGTTTGCTCCTTACCAGCCTGGCCACTATTTCTGCCGCGGTCTTAGACATTGCCTCGTAATCCTTTCTTATCACTACTCTCATTTAAAACCTCCTTTTTGATGTTGCAAGTACTCCATTGTAAAATCTCTCCTGCAATTTGGAGAGCGTTTATTATACTACACAGGTAAAAAAAAATCTACAAAATTTTAGAAAAATTTCCCGCTTTTACTTTCAAAAATTTGGAAATTTTACTGGAAATTTACCGATATTTTGGTAAAGACATGTTCCTTCCCTTCTCCCCGTCTAAAGGCTAAAAGAGTTGCGAGTTTCTCCCGATGTCCATCGGTCCCGGCGCATGTCGGGGCACCTATTACACCGCCTGTATTTTGCCTTCTGGATCTTCCCTTTCCCAGTCTAACGTCTAAAGTCTACGGTCTAAAGTCTAAAATCCTGGATGCCTGCTTTCGCAGGCATGACAGGTAGGATTGGTTTTTCCCTTTCTGCTTCTCTTTTGTCATTCCCGCGCAAGCAGGAATCTATTCCCTCTCACTACTAACTACTCGCTACCCGCTACTTTCTCACCATTTACTATTTACTGTTCACTGTTTACTATCTTCCCCTCGCTGCTAAACCACAAAAAAATACCCCCCTCGGTTCCGCAAGTACGGAACGGAGGGGGATATATAAAACAGCCGGGAAAGATTAGTACCCGTAAGGGGCACCGGCACCGCCTGCCTCAGGCATCTGCGGCTTTTCTTTCTCAGGTATTTCGGAAACCAGAGCTTCTGTGGTAATGAGCAATGATGCTACAGATGATGCATTCTGCAAAGCTACCCTGGTAACCTTGGTGGGGTCAATTATCCCTGCTTTTACCAGGTCTTCAAAGGTGTCTTTTGCTGCATTGTAGCCGAAGTTGGTCTCTTTCTTTTCCAGTACCTTCTGCACGATGATTGAGCCTTCCTTGCCGGCATTTTCAGCCAGCTGGCGAGCAGGCTCCTGGATGGCTTTCTTTATAATGTTTTTCCCGATTTCTTCATCGCCTTCCAGTTTCAGCTCCTCCAGGGCATCTATGCACCTGAGCAGAGCCACTCCGCCACCCGGCACTATTCCTTCTTCCACTGCTGCGCGGGTAGCATGAAGAGCATCTTCCACTCTTGCCTTCTTTTCCTTCATCTCTGTTTCTGTGGCTGCTCCTACGTTTATTACCGCCACTCCACCGGCAAGCTTTGCCAGTCTTTCTTCCAGCTTTTCGCGGTCGTAATCAGAGGTAGTCTTATCTCTTTCCACCCTGATCTGGTCTATTCTGCCTTTGATTGCGTTGGTGTCGCCTGCTCCTTCTACGATGGTGGTTTTATCCTTGGTCATTTTTACTTTCTTTGCTCTCCCCAGAAGATCAAGGGAAGCATTTTCCAGCTTCAATCCTACTTCTTCACTTATCACCTTGCCGCCGGTAAGAATTGCCATGTCCTCTAACATAGCCTTTCTTCTTTCACCGAAACCGGGAGCTTTTACTGCAGCACAGGATAAGGTTCCCCTTATCTTGTTTACCACCAGGGTAGCCAGCGCCTCTCCTTCTACATCCTCGGCGATAATCACTAACGCCTTTCCCTGTCTTGCTACCTGCTCCATTATGGGAACCAGGTCTTTTGCGCTGGAGATTTTTTTGTCGTGGAGGAGTATGTAGGGTTCTTCCAGTTCAACTTCCATGGCCTCGGGATTGGTGACAAAGTAAGGAGAAAGGTATCCGTTGTCGAATTCCATACCTTCCACTACCTCTAAGGTAGTCTCCATTCCCTTGGCTTCTTCTACAGTGATAACCCCGTCTTTACCCACTTTCTCCATGGCATCCGCAATGATATTGCCAATGGTAGAATCGTTGTTTGCAGCAATGGTAGCCACCTGGGATATCTCGGTTCTTCCCTTGACAGATTGCGAGAGTTTCTTCAACTGCTCTATCACCTTTTCCACTGCTTTTTCCACGCCTCTTTTCACTGCCATGGGATTGGCGCCTGCGGTGACTGTTTTCAATCCTTCGCGGTATATGATTTGCGCCAGAAGGGTAGCAGTAGTAGTACCATCTCCTGCTACGTCGGAAGTTTTAGAGGCTACTTCCTTGACCATCTGGGCACCCATGTTCTCGTAAGGGTCCTCCAGGTCCACCTCTTTTGCCACGGTAACACCATCTTTCGTGATAGTGGGTGAACCCCATTTTTTCTCCAGGACCACGTTTCTTCCCTTTGGCCCCAGAGTAACTTTTACTGCTTCAGCCAGCTTATCCACACCTGCCTGTATCTTCTTTCTGGCTTCGTCACCAAAAGAGAGTTGTTTAGCCATCTGTATCACCTCCTTATTGTTCTAATATCGCCAGTACATCATCCTCTCGCATGATAAGATACTCTTCTCCCTCGATTTTCACCTCTGTGCCTGCGTAAGATTCAAAGAGTACCTTATCGCCTTTTTTAATTTGAAGAGGCTGGCGTTCTCCTTTTTCTCCCAGTTTGCCCGGACCGACTTCAATTACCTCTCCCATCTTGGGCTTTTCTTTTGCAGTATCCGGTAAGACAATACCTCCTTTTGTCTTTTCCTCCGCCTCCAACCTCTTCACCAGCACCCTATCGTTAAGTGGTTTAACCTGCATAACTCATCCCTCCTTTCTTTAATTTTCTGATGATTTTCCTACAGAACCTATTACCACTTTTTTCTCCGTCTCGTCGTAATCCAGCCGCACCCTGTCGCCTTCTTTTACCTCTCCAGCCAATATCTTCCTGGCCAGAGGGTTTTCCACATACTGCTGAATGGCTCTCTTCAAAGGACGCGCACCAAAATTGGGGTCAAACCCAATCCCGGCCAGGAAACTCTTGAGCCTATCAGTAACCTCTATGTCTATTTTCCTATCCTGCAGCCGGTTCCTCAGATACCCGATTTGAATATCCACTATTTTTGTTATTTCCTCTTTACTGAGAGAGTTAAATATAACTATTTCGTCTATCCTGTTCAGGAATTCCGGCCTGAAATGGGCTCTTAATTCCTCCATGATACGGGGTCTCAGGTCTTCTCCTTTTGCCTCGTATATCCACTGGCTGCCAATGTTGGAAGTCATTATTATTACAGTATTCCTGAAATTCACCGTTCTTCCCTGCCCGTCGGTAAGCCTTCCGTCATCCAGGATCTGGAGAAGGAGGTTGAACACCTCGGGATGCGCCTTTTCAATCTCATCAAGCAGTAAGACCGAATAGGGCCTTCTTCTTACTCTCTCGGTAAGCTGTCCTCCTTCTTCGTATCCTACATAACCCGGAGGTGCACCAATCAGGCGGGAGACGCTGTGTCTTTCCATGTATTCAGACATGTCCAGGCGAAGGAGTGCATTTTCATCGTCAAACAGGAACCAGGCCAGGCTCTTTGCCAGCTCGGTTTTCCCCACGCCGGTAGGGCCCAGGAAAATAAAGGAGGCCAGGGGGCGATTCGGGTCGGATATTCCTGCCCGGGCTCTTCTTATCGCCTCGGAAACTTTAAGCACGGCCTCATCCTGTCCTACAACTCTCTCCTTAATACGTTCCTCCATGTGCAACAGTTTTTCCTTTTCTCCCTCCATAAGGCGGGAAACCGGTATGCCTGTCCACCTGGAAACTATTTCTGCTATGTCTTCCGATTCCACTTCTTCTTTGAGCATTCTCAGGTCCTTCTGCAGTTCCTGGAGTTTCTTGTTTTCTTCTGCAAGTTTCTTCTGCAATTCTATGAGTTTTCCGTACTTGAGTTCGGCTGCTTTGGCCAGGTCGCCTTCTGCTTCCGCCTTTTCGGATAACTTCTTGGTATTCTCGATGTCTTCCTTGAGTCTTTGTATCTTCTTTATAGCCTCTCTTTCTTTTTCCCAGTGTTTGGTAAGGTATTCCAGCTTTTCTTTATCTTTTTTGATTTCATCCTCTATCTTTTTGAGCCTGTCCCTGGAGTCTTTATCTTTTTCCTTTTTTAAGGCTTCCCGTTCTATTTCCAGCTGCCTGATTTTTCTCTCTACCTCATCAATCTCCTGGGGACGGGAATCTATTTCCATGCGCAGGCGGGCTGCTGCTTCATCTATGAGGTCAATAGCCTTATCGGGAAGGAACCTGTCGGTTATATATCTGTGGGAAAGGGTAGCCGCGGTAACCAGGGCTCCATCCGTTATCCTTACTCCATGGTGCACCTCGTAGCGTTCTTTCAATCCCCTGAGAATGGCAATAGTATCTTCCACGGAGGGTTCTGCCACGTAAACAGGCTGGAACCTTCTCTCCAGCGCCGGGTCTTTTTCTATGTGCTGGCGGTATTCGTCCAGCGTGGTAGCCCCTATGCAGCGCAGAGTACCCCGGGCTAAATAGGGTTTCAGCATATTGGCAGCATCCACTGCTCCCTCCGCACCCCCGGCTCCCACCACTGCATGCAATTCGTCAATGAAAAGAATGATACTGCCTTCTCCTGCTTCCACTTCTTTGAGCACTGATTTGAATCTTTCTTCGAACTCTCCCCTGAACTTGGTACCGGCTACGATGGAACCGATATCCAGCGCCACCACTTTTTTATCCTTTAATGTTTCCGGCACATCTCCCTTGGCAATTCTTTGCGCCAGTCCCTCCACAATGGCAGTTTTTCCCACTCCAGGCTCACCTATCATTACCGGGTTGTTTTTTGTGCGGCGAGAGAGCACCTGGATAACTCTTCTTATCTCTTCATCTCTGCCGATTACCGGGTCAAGTTTTCCCTGGTGAGCCAATTCAGTAAGGTCCTTGCCGAATTTCTTGAGGGCATTTAACTTTTCTTCTCCAAATTCGTCTGTGATATTTTGTCCCTGCCTTATTTCTTCCATGGCCTTGATGATTCTCTCCCGGTTTATGCCGCTGCTGCGCAGTATCTCTCCCGCTTCACTCCTCTGCTCCCGGGAAATACCCAGGAGAAGATGTTCTGTGCTTACATAGGAATCCTTCAACTGGGCAGCCTCTTCCTGGGCAATGTGAATGACCATGGCTAAGCTTTGAGAAACGTAAAGCTGGGGCTGGGGAGAGTACAGCTTGGGAAGCTTGTTTAGCGCTCTTTCTGTTTCTTCGCTGAGGGAAGAAATATTTGCGCCTATTTTCTGCAGTACTTCCCTGACTACTCCTTCTTCCTCCAGCAGCACCTTGAGAAGATGCTCTGCCGCTACCTCGGAATGGCTGCGGACACGAGCCAGCTCCTCTGCCTTGGCCAGTGCCTCCTGCGCTTTAAGGGTAAAATTTCTTAACTGCATTTTTCCTCTTCTCTTATTCCACTTTAATCACGGTGAAGAAGGTATATTCGCCTCTTTTCACCAGGAGTCTTATAGGTGCCTTGCTTTTTAAGAGTTTACCTATAATCCTGCGGTAATCTTCCAGGTTATCTATCTTTTTGTCGTTGATTTCCTTGATAAGGTCACCCCGTGCCAACCCTGCCAGCTCTGCTATACTGCCCGGGAATACCTCAAGCACCAGGACTCCCTTTTCTCCTTCATAGCCAAGCTTGGAAGCAAGCTCGGGGGTCAATTCTCCTACTCGCATTCCCAATTCTTCCTCTACCTTTTTCTCTCTTGCTTCTGCCCTTTCTTTCGGCATCTCTGCGATTTTTACGCTGAGAGTCAAAGGTCTTCCCTTTCTCAATATATCTATCTTCACCCGGGTTCCCGGAGCCGTGCTGGCTACCTTCTCCTGCAGGGCAGAAGGAGTATCCACCTTTTTCCCGGCAAACTTAATGATAATATCTCCCCTTTTCAGCCCGGCTTTTGCAGCGGGAGACCCCTTCATCACATCTCCTATCAAGACTCCCTTTTTACCCTTTATTCCGAAACTTTCTGCCAATTCCTCGGTGAGCGGCTGAATTACCACGCCTAACCAGCCCCTTATCACTCTTCCCTTTTCCATGAGCTGCTTCATAACAGATTTTGCCATGTTTATGGGTATGGCAAAGCCTACGCCCATGTATCCTCCGCTCCTGGTAAATATGGCAGTGTTTATTCCGATCACTTCCCCTTTCAGGTTGACCAGGGGACCTCCGCTGTTGCCCGGGTTTATGGCCGCATCTGTCTGGATGAAGTTTTCGTAGGTGGCAATACCCACGTCTGACCTGCCCTTGGCAGAAATTATTCCCTGGGTAACAGTGGACTTTAAGCCAAAGGGATTACCAATAGCCAGGACTATTTCCCCCACTTTAATCTTGTCAGAATCTCCCAGCCTGGCATAGGGCAGGTTTTTTCCCTTGATTTTTATTACTGCCAGGTCTGTCTTGGGGTCTTTTCCTTTCACTTCTGCCTTGAACTCCCTTCCATCGTAAAGAGTGACTTTAATCTTATCTGCTTCTCCCACCACATGATTGTTGGTAAGAATCACCCCATCCGGACTGACAATAACTCCGCTTCCCAATCCTCTTTGCTGGTATTTTCTTCCCTTGCGGGGTGAAGGGGTAAAAAACTTGAAGAAGTCATCTCCAAAGAACCTTTTCAAGTCATCAAAGAAAGGTTCTTCAAAGGGCATGGTGCCTCCTGCGGGCGCCTGGATAATTTTTACAGAAACTATACTCACTACTGCAGGGCTGACTTCTTCGGCCACCTTGGCAAATTCTCCGCTTAGTTGCTCCGCCAGCTTCTCTGCCGAAATATCTGCATAGAGGGTGGTAAACCCCCAGAAAAGCAAGGCCAGACAAAGAACCAGATTACGCCTCATTTTGCGCCCCCTTTCTCTTGTGCACTTTCACTTTGGCGGGACGGAGAAGCCTCCCGTGCATGAGGTACCCAGGCTCCAGCTCTTCCATAACCACCTCCTGGCCTTCGCCTTCTCCCTCCACAATCAAGGCCTCGTGAAAATGCGGGTTAAACTCTTTTCCCACCACTTCCATTTTCTCTACATTATACGATTTGAGAAAATCGTGAAATTTCTTATATACCATCTCCACGCCTTTTTTCAATTCCTTCAGCGAGGAAGCGGGATGCATATGGTTAAGCGCTCTTTCCAGATCATCAATAATAGGAAGGAGATTCCGGATTAGGTTCTCCCCGGCAAATTTTCTCATTTCTTCCTCTCTCTGCATTATTCTCTTGCGGTAATTATCAAAATCCGCGCTCACCCGGCGTGCCAGGTCCAGGTATTCCTCCCTTTCCTTGCTGGCCTGCTCCAACTGAGCTTTCAGCTCCTTTATCTCTTTCTCTCTTTCTTCCAGGAGTTTTTTCAGTTGTTCTTTAGTCAAACGGCGGCTCATTTCTTGTCTTCTCCCTCTTCTTTAAATTCTGCATCTATGACTTCCCCTTCCTTTGGCCCCTCGGCAGTTCCCTCTTCCTGCGGTCCGCCCGCTTGCGTCTTCCCTGCCTGGGGACCAGCCTGTGCCTGCTGCTTCTGGTAAAGCTCGCTGGAGATGGGATGCCATACCTCGAACAGCTCCTGCGTGCTCTTCTTTATTTCTTCCAGGTTATCTTTCTTCATGGATTCTTTTACCTTATCTATTGCGGCCTGCAATTTGCCTTTTTGCTCCTGGGTCATTTTATCGGCAAATTCTTTTATCAGTTTCTCACTCTGGTATACTACCTCGTCTGCCTTGTTCCTGGCTTCTACTTTCTCTCTTTTCTTCACATCCTCTTCCGCGTATTTCTCCGCTTCCTTCACTAAATTTTCCACTTCTTCCTTGCTTAAACCACTGGAAGGCTGCACTTTTATGGATTGGCTCTTTCCCGTGGAGAGGTCCTTTGCTGTGACATTAAGGATACCATTGGCATCCAGGTCAAAGGTAACCTCTATCTGGGGAACACCCCGGGGCGCAGGCGGAATCCCATCCAGGATAAATCTGCCTATGCTCTTATTATCCACTGCCATCTTTCTTTCCCCCTGCAGTACATGTATCTCCACGGAGGTCTGGTTGTCCGCCGCAGTGGTAAATATCTCGCTTTTTCTGCAGGGGATGGTGGTATTTCGGGTAATAAGCGGTGTCATTACTCCACCCAGGGTCTCAATTCCCAGGGTAAGAGGGGTAACGTCCAGAAGAAGAATGTCTTTTACTTCACCTTTCAACACTCCTGCCTGGATAGCTGCTCCCATGGCTACCGCCTCGTCCGGATTAACTCCTTTCTGAGGCTCTTTGCCAAAGAACTCAGCCACCATTTCCTGGACTTTTGGCATCCTGGTCATACCGCCTACCAATACAACCTCGTCAATATCCTTCCGGGTCAACTTGGCATCTTCCATGGCCTGTTTGCAGGGACCTAAACTCTCCTCGATTAACCCCATCACCAATTGTTCCAGCTTTGCCCGGCTAAGCACGAGGTTTAAATGCTTGGGGCCGGCAGCATCCGCGGTGATAAAGGGCAGGTTTATTTCCGTTTCCATGGCCGAGGACAATTCCACCTTGGCTTTTTCCGCTGCTTCCCTGAGTCTCTGCAGGGCCATCCTATCTTTGCGCAGGTCTATCCCGTGTTCTTTCATGAATTCTTCTGCTATCCAGTCTATAATCTTCTGGTCAAAGTTGTCTCCTCCCAGATGCGTGTTACCACTGGTGGATTTAACCTCAAAAACTCCCTCGCCAATTTCCAGGATAGATATATCAAAGGTGCCCCCTCCCAGGTCGTACACTGCCACTATTCCGGATTTTTTCTTGTCCAGCCCATAGGCAAGACAGGAAGCAGTAGGCTCATTTATAATTCTCAAGACTTCCAGGCCGGCAATTCTGCCCGCATCTCTTGTAGCCTGCCGCTGGGAATCGTTGAAGTAGGCAGGAACCGTAATCACGGCTTCTTTGACCTCTTCCCCCAGATAAGCCTCCGCATCTTCCTTCATCTTCCTTAGAATCATGGCGGAAATTTCGGGTGGGGTATACTCCTTCCCTCCCAGCATTACCTTTACTCTGCCCCTTTCATCCTTGGTCACTTTATAGGGAACCATTTTGATTTCTTCGCTCACTTCAGAATAACTTCTTCCCATGAACCTCTTTATAGAGAAAATAGTATTCTCCGAATTGGTTATTATCTGCCTTTTGGCCGGAGCACCTACCAATCTTTCCCCGTTCTTGGTAACTGCAACCACGGAAGGAGTTACCCTGCCTCCTTCCCGATTAGTAATAACCACAGGTTTCCCTGCTTCCATATAAGCCATACAGGAATTGGTTGTTCCCAGGTCTATACCTATTACTTTTGCCATTTCTCTTACCCCCTCTTATTTTCGTATCTAATTTCCATTCCGACTTCCTATTGTACAATCAAATAGCATGCCAATTGAAAAAACAAGGTAAATAAAGGGATTTCAAAGAGGCCGGAACAGAAAAGTGACAATTTGGCACAACTTTTCCTTTCTGAGTGAGTAAAGGGGAAAATTTTACTCACTTACAAAAGAATTGCAAATTATTTCCAATGCCGTTAAACTTCTTTACAGAGAGAAACTTTTTAGCAAGGAGGGCAAAATGTTAGAAGATATACCGTATATGACAGATAGTTTTATCAAGGCTTTTTACAAAGGAATAAAACCATCTTTATCTTTTCAGGCCAGGAGCAGGGAAGAGTTTGAGGCATGGAAAAAGGTTCTTATTTCCAAGGTAAAAGAATTGTTAGGCGAGCTACCCGAAAAAGCGCCTTTGAACCCGGAGTTTTATTCCCGGGAAGAGAAGGAGAAGTACATAAGAGAAAAATGGGTTATTCAAACAGAAGAAAACTGCTATATGCCCCTTTATCTCCTTATTCCGAAAATTCGCCGGGGAAAACTTCCCGCCATACTCTGCTGTCACGGGCACGGAAAGTACGGGAAGGATGCCGTAGCAGGAGTGCACTTCAATAGTCCGCAAAGGATAGCCCAGATACGCGAGCTTAATTACAACTACGGGGAACAGATGGCAGAAAGAGGATATATAACCATTATTCCGGACTGGAGAAGCTTCGGGGAAAGAACTGGGTATGGAGTGAACTCGTTTCCCGGAAAGGATATATGCAACGTTCACTTTATCCAGCACCTTATTTTAGGCAGAACATTACTGGGGGCAAATATTTTTGACGGGATGCGGGCTATAGATTTTCTTTTGACCCGGGAAGAAGTTGATGCA
The DNA here is from genome assembly GCA_027021085.1 of bacterium. Taxonomy (GTDB): domain Bacteria; phylum CAIJMQ01; class CAIJMQ01; order JAADFP01; family JAADFP01; genus JAADFP01. Next base: position 11,621 of record JALUVB010000286.1, on the reverse strand, counting down.
GAAAGGATAGGCTGTATGGGGCTCTCTTTCGGAGGCACCATGACTACCTACTTAACCCTGCTTGACGAGAGGATAAAATGCGGGGATATAATATGCTATGCCACCACCACCGAGCATTATGCTATAAACAGAATAAACTTCTGCGGGTCGCAACTGGTCCCCTACCTTTACAGATATGCGGATATAGGCGATATAATGGCAGCAATCTCTCCCAAGCCGCTCCTTATAGAGAGCGGAGCAAATGACTCCTGCTTCTATCTTCCCTCAGCCAAGAAGGCACATGCCATACTAAAGCAAGCATACGAAATAGCAGGAGCAGCAGAGAACTTGTGGATTGAGATATTCGCCGGGGAACATTCCTTTGCCGGGAACCGGGCTTTCTCCTTCTTTGCTAAGTTCCTGAAGGAATAGAGAGGCTTTTATGCTACTTGTAGCGAAGGGAATTAAAAGTTATCTCGACTTTTACTTCCCTGGGAGAGAGGGAGATTATCTTTACCTCTGCAGGAAGTTCCCAGTGTAAGGGCAAGAGATAGCGTCCTTCTTTCAGCCCTTCCAGATTAACAAAGAGAATTATGTCATTCTTGCCCAGCTTGGAAATTATTGCTTTCTTTCCTTTTACTTTAATATTTACTTTTTCAGGAGATATTTTTATTTCCCCCGTATCCCGGGAAGAAAGCAGTATCTTTACCGGCACCTCCCGGAATTCCCTTTCCGTTAATCCTGCAGGAAGAAGCCTGCTCTGGGTATTAACGTAATACCACATGATACTGGCCAATAAGAGTGAGAATAACTTCAGCCAGAAATTACTGAAAATCTTTTTCATTTCTTACCTTTTGCAATGCGGAACCTGCCTTTTTGCGAACTACCCAGAATCTCCTTCAACCGCTCTCTAAGGGTTATCCCGTCTAATCCCGTTTCTATTTTCCCCTGATGTGCCAGGGAAATCCTGCCTGTTTCCTCGGATACCACCACTACCACAGCATCAGTCTCGTGGGCAAGGTTGAAAGCAGCCCGGTGACGGGTACCCATTCCCCTCATGCTTTCCCGCTCCTCCGGAAGAGGGAGAATGCAGTTAGCCGCCACTATCCTGTCCCTGTCAATAATTACTGCACCATCATGCAGGGGGGTCAAATGGGTAAAGATAGTGGTAATAAGCTCGGAGGAAACCTGGGCGTCTATCAACACTCCACCTTCCATGTAATCTTTCATCCCCATTTCCCTTTTCAGCACAATAATAGCGCCCATACGATTCCTGGAAAGGTAGTTGGCCGATTTAACTATCTCGTCGATAACTGCACTTTCCTGCGGGGGAATAAGGAAGGGGTTTCTTCCCAGACGAGCCAGGCCGCTCCGCAACTCCGGCTGAAATACTATCAAAAGAGCAATGACCCAGATGGCAAAAAGATTCTTGAATACCCAGGAAATTGTATAAAACTCCAGGAATTGTGCCAGGAATCCCACCATGAGCAGGAAAAGTAATCCGTAAAACACTCCCTGTGTTTTCCTGCCCCTGATAAACAGAAAAAAACGGTAGATGATAAAAGTGAAGAGTATAATCTCTATCCCGTCCTGCCAGCGAAAATTACTGATTATTTCCGCCATTTATACTCTCCATAACTTTCAACATTTCTTTTGTTTCCCTGGTATCATGCACCCGCACCATATCCACTCCCTGTAAGTAACACCAGGCTACTGCCCCGAGAGTGCCAAAAAGCCTTTCCCGGGAAGGAAGTCCCAGAATAGCGCCCACAAAAGCCTTGCGGGAAGGACCTATCAGTATAGGCCTGCCTAAATCCCTTTTGAAGGAAGAGATATTCCTGAGCAAAGAGAGGTTATGAGAAAGAGTCTTGCCAAACCCTATCCCGGGGTCTATCCAGATTCTTTCCTCCTCTATTCCCCGCCGTACGGCAAAGCCAATTCTCTCCCGGAAAAATTCTTTTACTTCTTTCAGCACATCTTTATACTCAGGATTTTTTTGCATATCCCGGGGAGTACCCTTCATGTGCATGAGTATAACTTCCACCTGGTAATCCCGGGCCAGATAGACCATATTGCTGTCTCCTCTCAAAGCAGTGACATCGTTTAGGATTTTTACGCCTCTCTTGAAGCACTCTTCAGCCACCCGGGAACGAAATGTGTCTATGGAAAGGGGAACTTCTACCTCTCTCAGCGCTTCCACCACGGGAAGCACCCTCTTCATTTCCTCCTCCTCCGAGGGAGGCAAGGAACCAGGCCGGGTAGAGACACCTCCTATGTCAATTACATCTACTCCTTCTTTTTTCATGGCCTTTGCTCTCTCTACCGCTGCCTGCAAGGCTACGTATCTCCCCCCGTCGTAAAAGGAATCAGGGGTAATGTTAAGAATCCCCATTATTTTCATTTTGGGTATCTATTCGGTCTTTTCAGCTTTCCCTGCAGGTTTGGCCTTTTTTCTGGTTCTTTCTGTAGCAGACCGGGGAGAATCGAGTATTGCTCTGATGGCGGACCCTTCCAGAACTTCTTTTTCCAGGAGTGTCTCTGCTAACTTTTTGACTTTTTTCTGGTTTTTCTTTATTATCGCCTCAGCTTTCTCGTAGCATTCCTCAACTATTTTCCTCACTTCCGCATCTATTTCAGAAGCCACTGTCTCGCTGTAGTTCTTTTCCTTGAGAAGGTCCCTGCCCAGGAAAACCTGCTCCTCTTTACTGCCCAGAGTTATAGGGCCCAAGGTTTCGCTCATTCCATAATCACAGACCATCCGGCGGGCCATCTCCGTGGCAACCTTTAAATCATTATGGGCCCCCGTGGTAAACTCTTTAAAGAACAAGCTTTCCGAGGCTCTTCCTCCCATCAACACGATTATCCTCTCCATAAGCTCTGTCCTGGTCATGATGTACCTGTCTTCCAGGGGTAATTGAATCGTATATCCCAAAGCCCCTACCCCACGCGGAATTATAGAAACCTTGTGAACAGGATCAGTGTGAGGGAGAAGATGTCCCAGGATAGTATGGCCTGATTCATGAAAGGCAATAAGCTTTTTCTCGTAATCACTTATTACCCGGCTTTTTCTTTCCGGACCGGTTATAACTCTCTCTATGGCCTCTTCCATTTCTTCCATACTCACTGCCTTCTTACCTCTCCTGGCAGCCAGAAGGGCAGACTCATTTACCAGGTTAGCCAGGTCGGCACCGGAAAACCCGGGGGTCTCCCGGGCAATAACAGCAAGGTCTATATCATCTCCAAGTTTGACCTCTTTGGAATGAACTCTTAAGATTGCTTCCCTCCCTTTTACATCTGGTTTATCAATAACTACCTGGCGGTCGAAACGGCCTGGCCTCAGAAGTGCCGGGTCCAGCACATCCGGCCGGTTGGTAGCTGCTATTATTATTACTCCTCCCTTGGTATCAAAACCGTCCATCTCCACCAGCAATTGGTTCAGCGTCTGCTCCCTTTCATCGTGTCCTCCACCCAGACCAGCAAACCTCTGCCTGCCTACGGCATCAATCTCGTCTATAAACACCAGGCAGGGTGAATGCTTTTTAGCCTGCTCAAAGAGGTCTCTTACCCGGGCTGCTCCCACCCCCACAAACATTTCCACAAAATCGGAACCGCTTATGGAGAAGAAAGGGACTTTTGCTTCTCCGGCCACTGCCTTAGCCAGAAGAGTTTTACCGGTTCCCGGAGGCCCTATTAACAAAACGCCCTTGGGGATTTTACCTCCCAGTGTCTGAAATCTCTTGGGGTCTTTCAAAAACTCGATTATCTCCTGCAGTTCTTCCTTGGCTTCGTCCACACCGGCCACATCCTGAAAGGTAACTTCCGGTTTACCCTCTACCATGAGTTTTGCCCGGCTCTTGGCAAAAGAAAGGGCCCTATTCCCTCCCGCCTGCATCTGGCGATATATGAAAAACCAGAGGAAGAATATGAAGAGAAGAAATGGCAGCACTGAGACCAGAATCTGCCGCCACATGCTTTCCTGCGGCTTGGCCACTACATCTACCTTGTTCTGGATAAGTATTCTTACCAGTTCCGGGTCATTGGGGGCATAGGTGGTAAACTTGCGGCCATTTTTAAGTTCTCCTCGAATGTATTGGTCGGCAATACTTACCTGCTTTACCTCTCCCTTTTCTACGTATCCCAGGAACTGGGAATAGGAAAATTTTTCCGGTGCCTGGGTGCGGGTAGAAAAAAAGCTCATAGCCCAGAACACCATTATCCCTATTACCAGCCAGAAGGCTATGGACTTTAAAAAATTATTTTTTGGCGGCACCTGCTTTTTCTCTTCCATACTGCTATTTTACCATATAAACCATTTTTCACTACCTTTTTATGCCACGTGCGGCTCATCTTTCTTTTGGGTAGATAGAATGTGGATGAGTAGTTAGTAGCGAGGGAAGATAGTAAATAGCAAATAGTGAACAGTAAATAGTGAGTTGGTCCCCCGTATCATGTGTTTTTCCCGTCTAATGTCTAAAGTCTGATATCTATAGTCTAACATGGGGGAATAGGTGCCCCGACATGCGCCGGGACCGATGGACATCGGGGATGACTCACAACTCTTTGACTATAGACTATTTACTGTCAAAGGCAAGGGAAATGATGCGGGAAGTGCCTTTTTGTATGCGGAAGAGATGACTTATTTCAATACCCGCTACCCAGATAATTTCTTCCCCTGAAATCACCAGGGGTATCCTGTCTCTTTCTCTTAGGAGTATCTTTTTCTCTATAAAGAAATCTTTCAGTTTTTTCCTGCCCGGAGACCCCAGAGGATAAAAACGATCGCCTGGCCTCCTGTTTCTTACTACCAACGGGAATTTCATTCTCCCCGCATCAAGGAATACCCTGTAATTATGCGTATACTCAACTTCTTCTTTTGAGGAGAATTCTGCTTTTATTCTTTTCTCTATCTCCGGTATATAAACCTCTCCGGGACAGGGCAGGGTATATTTATAGGAGCTTTTTTCCTCTTCCCGAAAGGGGCCGAACACCATTTTTTCGTATTCCTTTCTTACCTGCAGCAGGGTAAATTTTTTCTCCAGGTTGGGACGCGGGGAGATAATCATTTTTTCTACTTCCTCAATCCTTCCCAGGCTGACTTGCTCCTCTCCTAATCTGGAAAAGATTTCTTTTACGAGACGATAGCGGAGGGAAAGAGGGAAAGAGGCGATTTCTTGCAGGGGAATTATTATTTCTTCCTCCCGGGAATAATCTCTTATCAGATTGGAAACAAGCGAAGCAAAGTAGCCTTCATCACTCTGGATTATCCGGATAAGGGAATATATTTTTTCTCTGAAACGGGGATTGATTTCTGACAGAAGAGGGATCACTTTATGCCGAATGAAGTTACGGGGAATATCCAGGTTGAAATTGGAAGAATCCTGTACAGGTGAAAGCCCCTCTTTTTCCAGGTAGAGCTCAATTTCCTTCCTGGGAAAAGGAAGCAAGGGACGGATAATTTCCAGTCCCTGCCGGAAACTTTTTATCCTCATCACCGAGAGGCCGTGCAGACTGGTTCCCTTCAGGAGCCTGAATAAAAATGTTTCCACCTGGTCATCAAGGTGATGCCCCAGGGCTATTTTTTTGATCTTTTCTTTTTTAGCTATTTCTTCCAGAAGAGTAAATCTTATCCTGCGGGCTGCTTCTTCTACAGACTCGCCTTTTTTTCTTTCTTTTAGAATGTTCCTCCTTTCCAGGAAAAGAGGAAGAGATAATTTACCGCAAATTTCCTGCACTTTCTTCTCATCCCTACTTGATTCATCTTCTCTTAAAAGATGGTTAAGATGAAAAACATAAATTCCCAGGTTCAGCGGTAAATGCAGAAGGATATGAAGAAGTGCGAGCGAGTCCCCTCCGCCGGAGACTCCCACCAGGACTTTTTCGCCCTTCCCTACGAGATTATAGCTCTGAACAACACGAAGAACTTTTTCCCTCAGCGGAGATACCTTAACCATACGTAAACGGAAGATATAAAAAGGTTGACAAAGGTTACCACGGCACCGTACCTGGCAAATTCCCAGAAATTTATAGTGTAACCGTTTCTTTCCGAGATGTCCGCCACTACCACGTTGGCTGCTGCACCTATCAGGGTCATATTCCCGCCCAGGCAGGCTCCCAGCGCCAGTGACCACCATATGGGAAGTATCGTTTGTGCACCCCACTGGGCTCCCAGCGCCTTAACCACCGGGGTCATGGTGGTAACAAAAGGGATATTATCAAGAATGGAAGAGAGGATGCCCGAAGACCACAGGATGGAGAGGGAGGCCAGGGAAAGGTTGTTTTTAAAGAGGGCAAACAATTTATAGGAAATCCTGTCGATTACTCCCAATTCTAACAAGCCGCCCACCATGATAAAAAAGCCCATGAAGAAGAAGAGGGTAGTCCATTCAATCTGGCTGAGCAATTCCCTTAACATTTTTCTCTGGTCTTTAAGGATAAGAAGCAGGAAGAAAGCACCCAACATAGCTATAACGGAAACATCCACGTCTATAAGGGAATGTATGAAAAACCCGATTATCACCAGGGAAAAGATAATCAGGGATTTTTTCAGCAGTACGGGGTCCTCGATTATCTGGGAAGTATCAAACTCCATGATTCTGGCTTTTCTTTCGTAGCTTACCACCATCTTTTTCCCCATCATCCACTTCATAATGATAGGCAGGAGAAGAATCATAAGAACTACGGGGGGGGTCATGTTCTTGATAAAATCCATGAACCCCAGGTTTGCCGCACTCCCGATTATTATGTTAGGAGGATCCCCTATTAAGGTAGCCGTACCACCCACGTTGGAGGCAAGAGCTTCGGAAATGAGGAAGGGAACGGGAGAAATGCCCAGCTCTACTGCAATAAGAATACTTACCGGGGCAATGAGTACTACTGTGGTAACATTATCCAGAAAGGCAGAAAACAGGGCTGTAATCAGGATGAGTAAACTCATGGTAACGTATGGATTACCCCGGGCAATCTTTGCCCCTTTAATAGCCATGTACTGCAGAAGACCTGTCCTCTGTATTGCTCCCACCAGAATCATCATGCCTATCAATAGAAAGATTACGTTCCAGTCAACATAATGGAAAGCTTTTGCCTTGGGCACAATCCTGAGGCTAATCATCAGCATGCCGCCCAGGACAGCCACAATGGTACGATGTACCTTATCTGATATTATGGTAATGTAAACCGCAACAAATATGATTATTCCGACAATCAGCAAAAAGGACATTACAAGTTATACTCTAAGGATACGCGTGACAAACTCTTTGAGTGTTACCACACCTACTGGTTTTTTATCTTCTACTACAGGAATATAAAAACGTTTTTCCTTTACCATCCTTACCACAGCTTCTACAATGGAAGAGGAAGGAGTTAGGGTTACGCTTAAAGGAGACATGACTTCCCTGACCCGTATCCTCTCCTCTTTTTCCAGGAGCCCTTCCAGGGGCTCAAAAGTTTTTAAGAATTTTAAGTTTACCAGGCTCTTTGCATAGTCAGGGAGCCCCTTTTCCACTATTTCCAGGAGCCTAACTTCGCCTGTCAGCTCACCGTTCTCCACCACCAGGGCAAAAAGAGAATCTTCTCTGTGGAGGAGGTCGATAACTTCCTTTAATGTTTCCCCGGGAGCAACCACGGGGAACTTCTTCTCCATTATATCCTTTACAGTAAGTTCCTCTTTTACCTGTATACCTTCTTTTTCAATTATATTTATTACATCCTCTGGTTTCGCAGCAGCAATTATTCTTTTTAGAAGCTCACCATTCTTTGCCAGCCGGGCAATGGCCGCAAGGGTATTCAGGTAAATGCGCGAAGCTGTCTTCGAGGTGAGAATAAGGAAAAATATCTTTACTTCTTCCCCGTCCACGGTAACCGGGTTTTCCGGTATGGAGATAGCAATTATAAGGTCCCGGAAACCCTCAATACGGGCATGCGGGATGGAAACTCCCTTTTCTACCGTGGGCCCCTGTCTTTCTCTTTCCATAATCAGATCTATTACCTTTTTCTCAAATTCGGGCGAAAATTCCCGGCATATTTCCTTGACCAAATCCTGTATGACTTCTTCGGAAGAAGCCGCGCCATGCTTAATTTTAATAAAGTGCGGATGAAGAAAACTGGAAAGTTTCATTTTCCCCTACCCTCCTTGCTCCAGGAAGAAGAGAAGAAAAGAGGTGTAAGTTTTCCCGTCTTTTATCCCCCCTTCCTTAATTAATTTCACTATCTCTTCCCGGGTAAACTTCCCCATTTCTATGAATTCGTCTTTCTCCGGCGAAGCCTCGCCTTCTTCCAGTTCCTCAGCCAGGTAAATATGAATAATTTCCGTGCAATAGCCGGGGGAGGGATAGTACTCACCCAATTTCTTTATTTTGCCTGCCGATAATCCTGTCTCTTCTTTCAATTCTCTCTTTACGCATTCTTCTATGCTCTCTCCCTCCTCTATCCTCCCGGCAGGGATCTCCCATAACTCCTCTCCCACTGCCATTCTGAACTGCTTTATAAGAAAAAATTCTTTTCCTGGGGTAACCGGGAGAATAGCCACTGAACCCCTATGCTCCACGACCTCCCTGAGATGCTCTTCTCCGCCGGGTAATTTCACCCTGTCCAGCTTGAGATTAACCACTTTCCCTTTGTAGACATACTTCTCCGAAATAATTTCTTCCATACTCTCAATTTAACAGCTAATGCGCTATTTTTCAATCCTTTGCATAAGTCTTCATAAAATATCGGTTGAGACTTACTAACAATACACGGCGAAATTGTGCGCGAAACGGGAAGTGTTATCCGGCAACCGTACCCCAACCCGTATCCTCTGCCCGCTACCCGCTACTCACTCTGTTCACTGCTTACTGTTCACTATTCACTGCTTACTGTTTACTGCTTACTGTTCACTATTTCCCCAGTTTACGGTCTACAGTCTAACATCCATTCTTTATAGTAACTTGCAGCACAAAAATAGAAAGAAGTGATATAATTGCAGGTTGGGGAAAGAAATTAAGGAGAACAGTAGGGTGGTCTAATTTCTACCTGTAAGGCGTGGCTGGTTGTTTTGCCAGGACAATAGATAAATGCAAAGGGTTTAGGCAAATTCAGTAAGGAGGCAGGAAATGCTTATAGAAGTTATGGGGGAGAATTTAATTATAGATGAGCTGAAACATAGAGAAAAAGATGAAGTAATCAACGAGATAACCGCAAAGTTTGAAGAGGCGGGAGTAGTTAAAGAAGTGGAGCAATTTGTGGGGGAGGTAAAAGCGAGAGAGGAGATAGAAAGCACTGCCATCGGAGGAGGGATAGCTATACCTCATGCCCGTTCAGACACGGTAGAGCGATTAACGGTTGCTTTTGCCAAATCTAAAGAGGGGGTAGACTTTGATTCCCTGGATGGAAAACCCGTGCATCTAATCTTTATGATAGCCTCTCCTCCTCATATAAAAAAAGAATACCTCCAGATACTGGCAAGAATTGCCAGGCTCTGTAAAAATGAGAAGATGAAAGATGCACTTATAAAATCCGAAAACAGACATGAGATTCTGGGGATTATAAAAGGTTTTGATATCGGCTCTGAGAAACCGGAGAAGGTAAAACTCAAGGAAGGAAGAACCATCTACCCTACTCCGGGATAACCCAATCCCTCGCCGTTATTGTTTCGGAAGCCGGAGTAATTATATTATTTTGAAGAGCATCTTAAATAAAATTAAAGCAGGCTGGATACGTTCTCAGTGGCAGCATGAACTGGCACAATTTAAAGGCAATAACAGGGATTTAGCCCTTTCTCTTTCCGCTGGTGTATTCATCGGGTTCACTCCCACAGTGGGGTTTCAGACTGTTCTTGATTATATCTTTTCAAAGATTTTTAAAAAAAGCTTCCTACTTACCTACCTGGGAAGCAGTATTGTAACCGGAATCCCCCCGCTTATTCCTCTTGTTTACCTATTTTCTTACAAAGTGGGGGAAGTTTTCCTGGGAGAGATAAACAAGGGTACCCCGCAAGCACAAAGTATCCCTATCCCCAGTGTGCTTAGCTGGAAGTTAGTCCCCATGTACGGCAAGCCCTTATTGATAGGGTCTTTTATAATGGCAGTAATTGGCAGTATAATTACTTTTGCGCTTACTTTCTTAATTCTTAATAAAACCAGGAAAACAGGAAAAGTGCATGAAAGAACAGCTTAAAAAGAGATTGGCTATTATACTGGGAGTCATCTGGCAATACCTGATTATCCCCGTCCCCATTGCCTGGGTTTCTTTCTACGTAGAGAAAAGGTTGCCTTTCGGTATGCCTGAAATACTGGCTAACCTTTTTTTCTTCGTAGTATTTGTCAGCCTGGGGATTTTCTGGACAGTTCGTTCGTTCCTGGACCTCACCGTGAAAGGAGAAGGCACCATAATTCCCCATTACTCGCCAAAGAAATTAGTGCAGGCGGGAGTCTATAATTACTGCCGTAACCCGCTATACTTAGGCTACATTCTGCTTTTTGTGGGCTTTTCCTTCCTGTTTCATTCCTTATCCCTTCTCATATTCTCCGTATGCAGCATATTAATTTTCCTTCGTTCATACACGGTTCCGGTAGAAGAGAAATCTCTTTTAAAGCGGTTCGGAGAAGCATACCTTGATTACAGGAAAGAGACCCCTTTCCTCCTGCCTTTGAAGATGAAGAAATCGTGGGATAAAGCCATTAAGATAGCCCATGTAGTTTTTCTTATTACCGTATTATACCTGGTAGGACTTGAAGTATACACCGTTTTCTGGGGCATGGATACGTTTAATAAAAGCGAGTACTCAGAATTACCGCTTCTCTCCCCTATCCAAAAGGGCGAGAACATCCTTATCTTAGCCCCTCATCCCGATGACGAAACCATTGCCTGTGCCGGAATAATCCAGAAAACATTAAAAGCAGGAGCAAACATCAAGATCGTTTACCTTACCAGTGGCGAGAGTAATTTCCTCTCTTTTGCTTCTTATAAGAAAAAAATAGCTTTAGCGCCTTCCGCTTACACGAGAATGGGAAAGATGCGCATGAGAGAAGCTATACTGGGTACGCGAAAGCTTGGGATGAAAAAGAAGGATTTAATCTTCCTGGGCTATCCTGATAGAGGAACGCTCTCTATCTGGCAGGCTTTCTGGCAGAAACCCTATACCAGCATTTTCAACAGAGTCTCCTCTGTTCCTTACCAGGGCGCCTACCATTACAAAGCTCCCTATACCGGGGAAAGTATTTTGAAAGACTTAGAGGAAATTATAGTTAATTTCAGACCCACCAGAATATTTGTCTCTCACCCGGCTGATAAGAATTCTGACCACCAGGCTCTCTATTGTTTCCTAAAAGTAGCATTACTTGATCTTAAAGGGAAAATCCCTCCACCCCTGGTATATCCCTATCTTACCCACTACGGCCTCTGGCCCGCACCTTTCCACTACCATCCCCAGCTTCCTTTACTACCACCTCTTGGCCTGCAAGAGGGGGTGGAATGGAAATCCTCCCCCCTACAAGAGCAGGAAATCCAGGAAAAACTACTGGCTCTCTCTCTTTACAGAAGCCAAATGTCTGCCCGGGGTGCATGGCTTATTGCTTTCGTAAGAAAAAATGAGTTGTTCGGGGATTTCCCTCATAACAATTTCTCAAAACTGGAAGAAAATCCCCACTTCAAAAGCGGGTTTTCCG
>JALUVB010000285.1 GCA_027021085.1 bacterium | reverse complement strand
TTTTAAGCAGGGAGAGAACCGCTCCCCATCCAGTAAAAGTAATCCCGCCCCAGAAAATAAATACCAGGAAGGCAGTAAGAGTAAAGTAGAGTATGGCCTTTACCAGGTAAAATAAAGCCAGTAACGGACCAGAATACTCAATAAGCGTCCCACCCATAATTTCTGTTTCTGCCTCTGGTATGTCAAAAGGGGCCAGGGCTAATTTCGCCTGGATAACCAGGAAGGCAGCAACAAAGGCAAATACACAGGAGGGACTGGTAAGAAACAGGGCCCCTCTCTGAGACTGATAGAGCAAGAAGTCGCCCATTTTCAAACTCCCTACCTTTAATACAGCGGTAAATATGGCCAGGATAAAAGGCAATTCGTAAGAGAGAACCATTTTTATCTCGCGCGAACTACCTACAGAAGAAAGCGGGTTAGCAGAAGACGAGGCACTCAATATAACGGAAAGCGGTATTAAAAGAAGCAAATAGATAAATACAACAATGTCTCCCATAAATGCGCCATGCGGATTAAGAGGAGCACGGAACAGCAGAAGGGAAGCAACTATTACCCCGGATAACCCCATCAGGGGTGACAGGAAAAACATTGCCTTATTTACGTTTCTTGGCAAAACCACTTCCTTGCTGAGCAATTTCATAAAGTCTATGAAGGGCTGCCAGATAGGCGGCCCCAACCTCCACTGGAACCTGGCAGAAAGCTTCCTGTCTATCCCCACGAAGAGCAGCCCCACAATGGCAATAAACAGGAACCCGGGAAACACCAAAAAAGAGAAGAGAGAATTATCCATTTAAATATCCCTTTTCCATTTTTTAATATGCACCAATAAACGCTCGCCTATCTGGAAAGTCTCCTTTTCCTCCTCTTCCTCTCCCTCTCTCCAGTCTAATGCCCCGTAGGTACAGGTTTCTACGCAAACAGGTTTTTTCCCATTACTCCTATCAATACAAAAATCACAACGCGAAGTGAGGTAAGGTGTAGTTTCCCTGAAGATAGTACCAAACGGGCAAGCAGCCATGCAGGTATAACATGCTATACAAAGGTAGCTATTCCTGCGCACCATCTCATCCTCAATCTTAGCCAACGCCTCCCTGGGACAGGAATTAACGCAGGGCGCCTCCTTGCATCTACGGCAGTAAATTGCAAAACTGATTAATTCCCTCAGGTCAATGATACCTATGTTACCCGGATGGTAATAATAGTCACATTCCACCACACACTTGGGGCACTTTTCGCAGATATCCATATCTATAAACAATTTTTTCATTTTCAATCCCATACTTTAGGCATATTTTTTAGCTTACTGTAAGGAAATACCGGGCCATCTTTGCACACATAGTAAGGGCCCATCATACAATGCCCACATTTACCTAACCCACAGGACATATTCTTTTCCATGGAAAGATAGATACTTTCCGGTTTATAGCCTACCTCAAGAAGCTTAAAGGTGGTAAATTTCATCATTACCGGAGGCCCACACACCACTGCTACAGATGTATCAAAATTAGAGATTTCCCCATTCAACCCATCTAATGTAGTAGTTACCAGCCCTACGTTTCCTTTCCATTTTTCATCTGCCTGGTCAACAGTTATCCGAAAACACACCTTGTCGGAGAATTCTCTGTGCCACTTATCCAGAATACTTTCCCTGTATATAAAATCTTCCGGAGTCTTTGCGCCACAGCAAAATATTATTTTTTTATATTTATCTTTTTCTTCCATTAAGGTAAGAAAAAGAGCCCTCAAGGGAGCTAAGCCCACTCCGCCTCCCACTATAACCACGTCTTTACCGGCAAATACATCCAGGGGATACGGTGCACCAAAAGGGCCTCTGATCCCCAGCTTAACCCCGGGTTCCAATTCGTGTAAGGCAGTGGTTACACGTCCTACTTTCATTACGGTTACTTCCAGAAATTTCTTTTCAAAAGGAGAAGAAGAAGGAGTAAAGGGTGCCTCTCCTACCCCGGGAACAGTTAGCTCTATAAATTGCCCTGCCTGAAAGGAGAATTCTTCCTCAGGTACTATACGAAAAGTCTTTATATTGGAGGTCTCCTCCACCACCTTGACCAGCTCTCCCGGAATAGGTAAATAAGAATTCCTTATCATGACTCTGTCCTGCTTTCTGCCACTTTCTTAAAAACCTTACGCATGTCTATTTTACCCGCACAAACCTCAATGCATCTCCCACATCCTGAGCACTCGTAAATACCATTCCTTACCATTCCATAATCAAACTTATGAGCATAGCGATGACGAAATCTCTCCGTTAACTTCCTGCGGGGATTGGCGCCGCCCGCTTCCTGAGCAAAGGAGGGATACTGGCAATAATCCCAGATTCTTATTTTTTCGTAATTCTCTTTTCCCTTCTCATCGTATAAAAGGTAACAGTAACAGGTAGGGCAAATAGCCGTGCAACCCCCACAAGCAACACAGAATTCGGACTCACTTTCCCATGCAGGAGACTCCAGCTCTAACCTCATCAGGTTGGCATAAGGCCGCGACAAGGGGAAGATTCCTTCATTTATTTTTCTCACCTCTTCTGTCAAATCCTCTCTGAATTTCTTCCTTCTCTCCAGGTCTTCCGGCTGAGCCAGATAGGTAGGATACTTCTTTACTACAAACTCTCCCCACTTACTTCCTACTTCCAACAAAATAATATCTTCCAGAGGAGTTAAATTTAAATCGAAAAGAGTTTCCGGGTAAGGGTTGATTTCCACAAAAGAGCAGAAACAGGTGGATAAAGGTGCAGTGCAATCCGAAGAGATTATGTAGTATTCTTCCCGCCTGTCCAGGTAAAAAGGATCCGCAGGAGAAGAATCCCTGAAAACCTTATCATAAACCAATAACCCTTTAAGATCGCAGCTCTTCACTCCAAAGATAATTTTCTTCTCTGCTTCTTTTTCCCCCGCATTACTTTCCCCGGTAAAATAGGTGGCTACCTTTTCGCGGGGAGGAAATAGAAGGCTCTTGAAAACCGGCTGGGTAATCCTGGCTCCCCCTACCACTACTTCATCCGGCTTTTCAATTTTTCCAAAACTTAATTTGTCGTCTCTTTTCCTGATTCCATAGACCGGACACTCCTCTTCCAGCCAGGCAATAAATTCCCCCAATTCCTTGCGGGGAATTTTACATACTAAGGTTTTTCTTTCCATCATTCTCCAAGTAGAAGGTCAAACTTTCTAAATAAAGTGAGAGGTCAACATTCAGTACTCTAAAAGGATACGAATACTGCAAATGCCTGGGGGCAAAATTAAGAATTCCCATTATTCCAGCTTTCAGCAACCGGTCAGAAACTTCCTCCGCTGCCTCCTTGGGAATAGACAAAATAGCTATCTTTATATTTTCTTTGCTAATAATCTCCTCTATCTTATCCATGCTTTCTATCTTTACCGCTCCAATCTGTTTTCCTATTTTCTGGGGAGAGGTATCAAACGCACATATAACATCGAAACCTCTCTCTTTAAATCCCGGGTAACGAAGAAGCGCTGAACCGAGGTTACCTACCCCTACCAGAGCCACCCTCCATCTTTTATCAAGCCCCATAATTTTCCGCAGTGTTTCCTTTAATTTCTCGGTCTGGTATCCCTTCCCTCTTTTCCCGAACTGCCCAAAGTAAGCCAGATCCTTCCTCACTAAATGAGGATTCAAACCGAGACTTCCTGCTATCTGCTTCGCGGTTAAATTTCTCATTCCTTCTTTTTCCATTTCTTCCACAAAACGAAGATATTTAATCAACCTCTCTACTGTTACCTCCGGAATTCTCTTCATTTTATGAAAATTTTCATTAACTTTATCAGATTATTTACCCCCTGTCAAGTGAAAAATTTCATAAATTGTCAAAAAGCGGAAACCTAGTAATGACAAGGCTCTCAAAGCACTTCATAAACTTAAAAAACTTTTTTATCCGACTAAAAAGAAAAAAATCCGGCTATCCATTTCCCCCAGAGAATATAGACAAGTGCACCCAGAGCTAAGAATGGCCCATAGGGAATATATTCTCCTTTCTTCTTTAATTTTATGGCCAGGAGTATTCCACCGACAATAGCACCGGTAATAGAAGAGACAAATATAGTAAGTAACACTCCCTTAACCCCGATGAAACAACCAATCCCGGCTAAAAGTTTTAGGTCTCCTCCGCCCATGGATTCCTTACGAAAAAGTACCTTTCCCAGCAATCCAATGAGTAAAAGAGAAATAAAGCCAATAACACCGCCCAATAACGAAGAATAGAACGCTCTTATGGGAGATAACCCTGCACCGTATAGCGAAGGGAAGAAAAAACTAACCGCGAAACCGAGAGGTATAAGGGTAAGAGTAAAAATATCGGGGATAAGATAGTGTTCCCAGTCAATAAAACTTATTATCACCAGGTCCAAGGAGAGCATAAGATAGATAAAGAAATATGGAGTAAATTGGTATTTCGAAAAAAGGAATAGAAACAAGAAACCACTGATAAGTTCCACCAGGAAGTACTGAAAAGATATTTTAAGCGCACAGTACCTGCATTTACCTCGCAGGAACAGGTAACTCAGCAAAGGAATATTATCAAACCAGCGGATAGAATTGCCACATTGCGGACAATGTGAGGAGGGATAGACTATGGAGATGCGCCGGGGAACCCGGTAAATAACCACGTTGAGAAAGCTACCTACTGTACTTCCCAGGATAAAAAGAAAAATTTTCCAAAAGATATCTGTGGCCACTTAATCTCTCTATTTTTTCTTCTGGCTTAATATTTTGTCCAGTGCTTTTCTCATTACCTCTACCGGAGGCTCTTTTCCCGTCCACAACTTAAAGGCCAATGCTCCCTGATAAAGAAGCATCTTTTCTCCGTTTATTACTCTTAGCTTCCTCTTCTTTGCCATTTTTAGAAGAGGAGTAAGAGGAGGAGAATATATCAGGTCATAGACTACGGCACCTTCTGAAAGATGCTTCGGGTCAATAAATTCAGGAAGAGATTTCCCATCCATACCCACCGGAGTAGTATTAATCAGCAGGTCTGTCACCTGAAGCGTATACTTTAACGGCTCTTTTTGGTGCGGAAGAGTGAGTATAGTGGCTTTCCGGAAGGTCATGGAAAGTCTCAAGCGCAGAGCTTCGGCATTATCCATGTTGCGATTCAGAATAAAAAGCCTTTTGGGAGCCTTCTCCATTATAGAGAAGGCTATAGCCCAGGCTGCTCCGCCTGCTCCGATTAGCAAAACATCTTTGCCTTCTATTTCTATTTTCTCCTCTTCCAGGGACATTAAAAATCCTTTACCGTCCGTATTAAAACCAACAAATTTACCTTCCCGATGAACAACCGTATTCACACATCCTATCTTTCGGGCAAAACCCTCCACCTTGTCCAGATATTTGGCAACTGCCTTTTTATGAGGAATAGTTACATTAAACCCTGCAAAGTTAAGCACTTTCATGGATTTAAGGGCTTCTAAAAGATTTTCAGGGGGTATAGAAAAAGGCACATAAACATAGCTCAGGCCTAATGCCCGAAAAGCAGAGTTTTGCATGAAAGGCGAGACAGTATGCTCTACCGGGTAACCAAGCAAGCCAATAACTCTCGTTTCACCGGTAACAGTTATCTCTCCGTATTTCATTTAAAGACCACTTC
>JALUVB010000284.1 GCA_027021085.1 bacterium | reverse complement strand
CAATTTTATAATATCTTCCCTGGTTTTGAAGGTGTTCTTGGTAAATTTAAGGTTAAGCACTAACCCTCCAAGCATGGGGTAATGCTCCCAGCAGGTGGTGGAAAGAATTGCACAGGTAGGACCTTTTCGTTCTCTGCCCTGGGCAGGTCCGGCTCCATCGGCAAAGGGAAACCCTTTTTTTCTTCCATCCGGAGTTGCTCCGGTTATTCTGCCAAAACTTTCATGCGCTACCCAGCAGAAGAAGCCGGGGATAAAATGACTGCCGGGATATACCGTGTATTTTTTGCATTCGCTTCGCAAGAATTCTGTTAGTTCTACGGCTAAAGCGTCAATTTCTTCCATGGCATTTCCGTATTTCGGATAGCTCAGGAATCTTTGCCTGACATCCTCAAACCCCTCGTAATTCTTTTCCAGGATTTCTCTTAATTCTTTAATAGTTAAAATCTTTTCCTCAAATATCTCTTTTTTTATCACGTATAAACTATCCACCAGATTTGCCAGGCCTACAAAACTGCATTCTATCCAGTTATAACGAGCACCTCCCCAGTCAATATCCTCTCCCTTATCTATACAATCTTTGGTGAATATGCTCTGGAAAGGTTTACCTCCGTAGTGCAGGCGAGAAAACCTGAAGCTATTTTGCCGCTCTACAGCCGCTTTAATAGATTCTGACAACCTTTTTTTATACCCGGAAATAAATTCTTCAAAGTTTTTATGAGTTTTTTCTTCCTGGATTTCTTCCAGAAGAATCTGACATATATTGAAGTAGGGGCTGGCTACATATACATTACTTGAGCCAATGGGGGTTATTTCTACACAGGTAGAGTTAATGTAATGGTGGGCTTCTTTCTCCGGGACCCCGTATTCTTTCATGCCTTCTATTATAGTGTCATCGGAGAAGAAGGCAGGCGTGCATATGCCATCTTTAATTAAATCGCAGGCTAAGTCCAGCAAATCTTCCGGAGTATTTTTATTCCAGCATATTCCTACCGAGGGATAAATGAGCCTGGTTCTTCTCAATGCCTCCAGGCACAGGTAGGATAGTTCGTTAGTGGTATCATTACCCTTTTCATCCTGCCCCCCCACCATTACTGAAACTGCTCCTCCGTCCTTGGTGTTTTCATTGATTATGATGTACATGTTCTCTATGAGCTCCAGGGCTTTTTCCCTGCTAATATTTCCTGCCTCCAGGTCGCGCCGGTAGTACTTTATAAGGGTTCGGTCCAGCCTTCCGGGAACTATAAAACCAATTCTCTCCCCAAACTGGCAGGCAATGGAAGTAAGGAGGATGCACTGGATAGCTTCATAGAAGGTGCTGGCAGGATAAAGCGGTACTCTTTCTAAAACTTTTAGCAGAACTTCTAACTCTTCTTTCCTTTTCTCATTTTTCTCTTTTGCAATAGCTTGCCTCACCAATTCCTGGCAATTCGTTACCATTTCTTCAAAACCTTCCAGGGACAAAAGGCATGCCTGGTAGAATTCTTTCTTTCTATAATCCTGCCATTTATAGGAAGACAGCTTCTCCATCTTTTTGTGGATTATCTCGCGTATGCCGGTTATCCCATGTTTAAGTATAAGCGGGTAATCTATCTCGGCATGACCTGTCTGACCGGAAGGAAAAGGATAATATTCTAAAATCTTTTGTGCCTCCCGGAATTCTTCCTCTCTTTCCGGATTCCAGGTAGCAATCCTTCCCACCAGTAATTCGAGTTCGTCTATTTCAAAGGAGATACGCGATAGCACTTCTCTTAGCAAGGCACCCTGTTTAGTTATTGTATACCATTTTTCCTGCGTGTTTTTTTTAATGAAGTCAGCCACGGTTATCCATATCTCTTTCAATCTTGAGGGCGGTTCTGGAGTCGGGTATTTTGCACTGCTTCGCTCCCTCTTTTTTCGTTCCAGACACCTCTGGCGTAAAATCTCTATTCTATGCATGGAAGATCTCTCCTTTAATACCATTTAAAGGTTTCCTCAAACAGGTTTACCATGATATTCTTTGTCCGGGTTAAAGCAAGGACACCCTCCTTCCCCAGCTCTCTTCCTATGCCGCTTGCCTTATATCCACCGTAGGGAGCAGAGGGGAAGACAAAATTATGCAGGTTAAGCCATACCGTCCCCGCTTCAATCTTTGCAGCCAGAATATGGGCTTTTTTTAGATTAGTCGTCCATATGCTGGCGGCAAGTCCATATTTTGTATCGTTGGCGAGATTAACCATTTCGTCTGTATCTTTCGCTTTACATATTACTATCACAGGGCCAAATATCTCTTCTTTCCATATTTTCATGGATGGTTTCACATCCACAAAAATCGTGGGCTCAACAAAGTTACCCCGGGAAAGTTCCCCCTTATCCAATATATTTCCCCCATACACAAGCGTGGCTCCTTCTTTCTTGCCTGAGTCTATATACTCCATAATTGTGTTAAGATGCTCTCTGTGCACTATTGCTCCCAGTCTGGTATCCTCATTTCGCGGCAAGCCTATCCTTATCCTGCTGGTTCCCTCTATAAATTCTGCCAAGAATTCATCGTATATGTCATCATGCACTATTATCCTGGTAGCAGCACAGCAACACTCCCCCTGGTTCAGGTATACTCCAAAGAGGATTCCCTCCACTGTCTCTTCCAGGTTGCAATCGGGCAAAACTACTGCAGGGCTTTTACCTCCCAATTCAAGTGTGCATCCCTTTAAACTGCAGGAACAACTTCCCAGCAACTTTGTTCCCACTTCAGTTGACCCGGTAAAACTTATCTCACCCAGGTCTTCAGACTTACTGAACACTTCTCCTACATCACTTCCCGAGGCAGGTATAATATTGAGCACTCCCTCGGGCATACCCGCTTCTTTAAAAATTTCTCCAAACAACAAGGTACTTAAAGGCGCCCAGGTAGCCGGCTTAATTACCACGCTGTTTCCTGCAGCAAGGGCGGAAGCAATCTTTCTGGCTCCGATTAAAAAGGGGAAATTCCAGGGAATTATGGCCCCTATCACTCCTACAGGCTCATGCACAGTATAATCAAGCACCTCATTGAAAGGAGAGGGCATCACTTCCCCCATAACTTCAACACTGATATCAGCAAAGTAATGAAATGTTTGCGCGCTGCTTGCTATGTCTATGTTTCTACTTTCATAAATCGGTTTACCCACATCGTCAGTCTCTACTCCGGCAATAAATTCCAGGTTTTTCTCGATTACCTCGCCTACCCGGTGAAGGTATTTACTCCTCTCAAAAGGATTCATTTTACCCCATACATTAAAAGCTTTTTTAGCTGAATCTATAGCTTTTTGAATATCCTTTTTGGAGGCTCTCTGCACAGTAGTTATTACTTCGTTTGTAGCAGGATTTAATACTTCAAAACTTTTTCCTTCCGAAGAATCCACCCATTCCCCCTCAATAAATAGTTTCCTCTGGATCTGCATATCAGACCTCCCTTTTGACATAATTGATTAGTTTCCCAATCTTCTCTATCTCCACTACTACCTTATCTCCCTCCCTTAAGAACACAGGTGGTTTTCGGGTAAATCCTACTCCTGCCGGGGTGCCAGTCATAATTATGCTTCCCGGATATAGGGTCATACAGTGAGAGATAAAGCTAACCAGTTTTCTGCAGGAGAATATCATATCCGAGGTGCTGGAATTTTGCATAATCCGGTCGTTCAAGATAAGTTTTATACCCAGACTATCACCATCAATACCAGTTACTATCCATGGCCCTATGGGAGCAAAAGTATCAAAACTTTTTCCCCTTGCCCATTGCTTATCCTTTTTTAGCTGGCAATCCCGTGCACTCACATCATTACCACAGGTATAACCAAGAATGTACTTATCCGCTTCCTCCTCAGAAACATTTTTAGCCTTCTTCCCTATCACGATGACCAGCTCTGCCTCATAATCCACCTCATCAGGGGCTATTTTGGGCAGTATTATATAAGATTCTGGCCCCGTGATGGTGTTTATGGTCTTGATGAATATCACTGGTTCTTCCGGAAGAGAAAAATTTCCCTCCCGGGCATGTTCTCTATAATTAAGCCCTATTGCCACTATTTGCAACGGCTCAACCGGCGCCAGGAGCTTTACCCCTGAAAGAGGCAAGGTCTTGCCCGAGACTTCCCACTGGCCAAAAATATTACCGTTTATTATATTTACCCGGTCATCTTCAATAATTCCATGAGATATTCCTTCCTTATGCTTTATCCTTGCAATCTTCATGCATTCCTCCTTTCCAATACTTCTGGGTTTATAAGAGAGCGAGGTCGTTTCCCGGTCAAACCTCTTACAACTTCTTCGGCAGCTTTTTGCTGAAGTTTCCTTATTGAATTTTCCGAATACCAGGCGCTATGGGGAGTGAGTATAACATTATCGTATGATTTTAGAGGAAAATCTTTTTCCTGCACCCTGCTTTCATCTTCAATCACATCCAGCGCAGCCCCTGAAATCAACCCATTTTCCAGCGCCCAGATAAGGCTATCAGTATCCAGGATTTTGCCCCGTGCGGTATTAATAACAAGAGGAGATTTCTTCATTTTAGAAAATACCTCCCGGTTAAAAAGATGATAGGTGCTATCAGTGGCAGGACACTGAATAAAAATAACATCGGCTGTTTCTACAAGGGTATCAAAGTCCACCTTTTTATTCCCTGTTATTGTACTCTCTTTTAAATAAGGGTCAAAGAAAAGAATCTTTAAGCCAAAAGGGGTTAAACGGCCTGCAATAGCTTTGCCAATCCTGCCAAATCCAACTATTCCCGCTGTCATTTCAGATATTCCCTTGAGCGGTTTAAGGTAAGAAAGCGACCAATTGCCTTTTTTTACATTTTTATCCGAAATCACAATCTTCCTCGCCAGAGCCAGAAACAATGCCATTGCATGGTCTGCTACTTCTTCTACACAGTAATCAGGAACATTTGCTACCATTATTCCAAATTCCGTAGCATCTTTTATATTGATAGTATCCACACCTATTCCGTATCTAACAATAATCTTTAAATCAGGTGCATGTTTAAAAATTTCCCGGTCAAGAGGAGATAAATATGTATTCAATATCGCATCTGCATCCTTAACCTTTTCTTTTAACTCCTGCGGATTCTTACATTGAAAAACCCGCAGTTCAGCACCAATCTCTCCCAGAATCTTTTCTTCGCTATTAAAGTTTTCAAATACATAATCTGTAACAACAACCTTTAACTTCGACATATCGCCTCCCATACAGTTTCTATATGTTCCTGCATTAACTTCCTAGCCCTTTCAGGATTTTTCCCTTTTACCGCCTCAAATATTTCCCGGTGATACTCAAGCGAGACTTCTCTGTGTTTCTTAGTATCAGGATACCTGAATTGCACCTCGCATAATAAGTCAGTGAGGGAGGAAATAAATAAATGGAATATCTTATTCTGTGTGCTTCTGGCCAGCTCAGAATGAAAATCCATATCGTATCTAACAAATCTCTTTATGGAAGAGATAGTTTCTTTCATGCCTTCAAGAGCAGAACCTAACTTTTTTAGGTTTTCTTCCGTTCTCTTACAGGCACCTATTTCAGCAATATCTCCTTCCAGGTAAAATCGCACCTGAAGAATATCTTCCATATTAATACCATTCTGGACTTTCAGAAGAGG
>JALUVB010000283.1 GCA_027021085.1 bacterium | reverse complement strand
TGTTTTCATAATCCCAGAGGTATGCCTTTTTATTCAAGGAGACATTTTTTGCCCACTTTTCTTCCCCTACCAGGTTTCCGTCTCCGTCATAAGAGAACAGGGTGGTAGGGAGAGGGATGGTTTTTTTTCTCCCTGCCTGGAAAAATCTTTCTTTCTGGGTTAACTGGTGGGCGTTGTTATAGGTGTAGCGGGTTATGAGGGTGGGGGGAGAGAGATTAGTATCTTCCATGCCAGGGTATTACTAATCATCAGTAAGGCGAGGATAGGGCCTTCTATCCACTCCTTTTACATAAGGAGGAATATCTGGCACTATTTTCTCTGAAGTATACCACCAGAAATTTTTATCCGGACGGTAGTATTCGATAAGAATATCTCTATTTATAATTTTTTCTTGTGGGTTATTGGCCTCAACCACTATTCCAATATTAGGGGCTATCCACATTTTAAGACTTGGAGAAGAATTTATTTTTTCATATTTCCCATCTTTCTTCGACAGAGTCCACCATCCTACTATATAACATATAAATTTATCTACACCTATTTCTCGTACATCACTCCCTATAATTTCGTACTCTATCTCCCACTTTGAAGAGTTCTTGCTCTTATCTATATCCCCAGAGTTTCTCCCACTTGTCCATTTTTGACCAATACTTACCCTTCCTATAGGTAGATACTTTCCCCACCAAATTCTCTTTATCTGCTTTTCTCCTTTTTTAATGTAATTTATATGGACAGTAGAACGGACTAAAAATTTCCCCTCCCTTTTTATTTCTATTCTACCTTCAGAGGACTTTTCTTTCCCGTCTTTATACAGCAATACATAAAAAGGTCCAGCTGGTTTTGGCTCGAAATTATAAATAAGAAGACTTAAAAGCTGTTCTTTCTTTAAATGGAAAATCTCTTTTCTGGATTTTTTATATATGGAAGCCAGCAATTGGAGTATTTCTTCTTTTGAGAATTTCTCTGCTCTTTTATAATATTCATAGCTTGAGCTACTTATTAGAAGATATTTATATACATCTAAATCATAAATTTTCCCATCTTTATCTATTACCTGGTTAACATATCTCCAATATGTACCATTTATTAACGGAAAAAGTTCACCCTCCCAAGAATTTATCACTTTCCCCGTTTTTGGATATTCTCCTATTGTTTTGGTATAAGATACCGTCAAAGAAAGAATTGAAAATAGGATTATTAAAGTACTTTTTTTCATTTTCGTTTCAGTGCTTCTGGGGGATAATAATATAGAAGATTTATATTATACTTTGAAGGCCATACCTTAGAAATATCTTTTGGAGTCTTTGACCAGAGGTCAACTATAAACGCCTTATATCCCCAGGGGTTTTCTCCCTCCTCTGAATACCACAATACCGGCATTCTTATTTCTCCACATCTGTCCCAAGCTATAAGTATCGTAGCTTTCCACGATGGGACTTCTACCTTAGCATATTCTATCCTTTTTTTAGTAACAGAATTAAGTAATTGGTAAATTTTTTGGGCCAAATCTTTAATTTTCCCCGCCCACTTTGGTAGAGGAATTTGATTTGCCATATTATAGAAAAAAATCTTTCCAAGGATTCTGTTTGCGAAAGATTGCGTTATCCTTCCTGTCCTTCCAAAAGGCCAAAGTTCTGGAATTCTTTCCGCTTCTGTAAAGGGGACTATAAGATATTCTTTAATTTGTTGGGAGCTTCTCAGCATAAGCCAATAAAACTCTCCTCTACTTATCCACAACCCCTCCGGATCCACATAGTTTACCGGATTGTTGTTTACATAGGTATACGGATGCAGCCAGCGGAGAGGGGTTGAGGGAAGAGAGGATACCTGCGGAATACTCCCCCTCCCCAATCCCCCGCAGCTCCCACAACCTCCGGAACCCCCAGAAAGGGCAGAGCTTCCCGCATAAGAGCGGGCGAATTGCCTAATCAGTGGGTCAACGGAGATGAATCTTCCCACTCCTGGATTATAGTATCTTGCCCGGTAGTAGTAAAGTCCGGTAGAGGAATCATACTCCCTTCCGGTGTAGGTGAGGGGATTTGCTATGCTTCTTCTCCCTCGCTTTCCCATCATTCTTTCCCCCCAGGCTGGAAGCTTTTAATATTTTAATAATAAAATTTTTTTCTTCTTTTATGCCTTATTTCTGTGTTTGTTCCTCCGGCCATTCCTGTTGATAGAATACTTTAAATCCTTTCTCTTCCCAGGCTTTCTCTACTTCGTCCCGAATTTTCTTATTAAGCGATTCCTCTCCGAAAGAATAAAGACTTTTTATAATTTTTGAAGGAAGCTTTATCCTCCAGCCCTTTTTTAAGTCAGGACGAAAGTATTCTATTAGAACCATCCGCCCCCAACTTTTGTCCCCAGACTCTACTAAACCACACTCTGGAGAATACCAGAAGTAAGAGAGATCTTCTATCCGGGAAGGACTTATTACTTCATAAAGAGTTACCTTCCTCCCCTTGAATTTTCTCCCCACTATCTTTTTATCTATCTTTACCGTGAATTCCTGTATCCCTGAGGCTATCCCTATTTTTAAACGATCTCCATATTCTTCTATATCATTAAAGCTCCAGATATTCCCATCTTTCCTGAAATTAAGTGGTATTAGCCTACGCTCGAAAGCTTTCTTTCCCCCTATTGTAAATATCTCAATAATAAATTTATCTCCCTTCCTGTAGCCTATAGCTCGGTTAAACTTGTTATACCGCTTCGTAGGGAAGAATTGATAATATTCCCAGAAAATCGAAGATTTAGAAGAATGGTGGTATATTAAGAGAGAAATAATTTTTTCTCTATCAAACTTCCCTGATAGAATTAGTCCCTTTTTAGTTGCTTCTTGGGATAATTCTGTTGCATTCATATTTACTAATTTCTCAAAATAATGCTTTGATGATTCATTAATTAAAAAGTAATTACCAATATTTATTCTATTTGGGATAGGAGGTAAAGAAAAACGTATTTCCAAATATCTTCTAAAAAGCCCGTTAATAAGAGGAAATAATGCCTCTTCTCCTCTTGCTTCTTGATATCCCCCTACAAGAAGAAAGATTAAAAGTGTATTTATTAATACCTTTTCCAGAACTCGTAATATAACCACCCTATGACTCCTATCCTCTTTACTTCCTGAGGATTGCCAATAGACCTCGGATAAAATCTTACATCTTGGATTATTCCAAACCTCCTGAAACGAGGCTTTTCTATCCCTCCCCTTTCATATGCCTCCTCCTCTAATTCCCTGGCTCTCCAGAAGAATAAAACCTTACCATTCCCTCCACAACTCGGCCAGAATATCGCCCAGTATACTTCCCCTATCCCTACATCCTCAATGTGCGGTCCCGAAGGTGTGATTACCTCTCTTCCTGCCTTTAATTCCCCCCTTGCTATACCTGAGATAACCGCGGGCAATATATTTGTTATCATCATCCTCTCATACCAGCTTGTTATCCACTTTGCCAACAAGACATCCAGAGCATTGGTTATGCTTGTGTTTAACATGTTCATCGTAAAGTAATAGGTAACTCCCCGGGTGAATCCGTACCACTCAAGGGTACTTCCTGCAATCCGACCAGCTCGTCTAAGATCAACTTGTTGTGCCTGTGCAGGACGATATTCGCCTAACATTGCCTCTCCCATATTCTCAACTATTCTATACCGCTCTCCTAATGTTAAGAACAACCCCTCTGGATCTATGTAATTCACCGGATTGTTGTTTACATAGGTATACGGATGCAGCCATTTTATCTGAAGAGAAGAAAATGAAGAGGCAGAAGGCACACTCCCCCTCCCCAATCCCCCGCAACTCCCACAACTTTCTGCCCCCCCAGAGAGGGTAGAGCTTTCTGCATAAGAGCGGGCGAATTGTCTTATCAGCGGATCCACACTTATAAACCTTCCCACTCCTGGATTATAGTATCTGGCGCGGTAGTAGTAAAGCCCGGTAGAGGAATCATATTCCCTTCCGGTGTAGGTGAGGGGATTTGCTGTGCTTCTTCTCCCTTGCTTTCTTTTAGCTCCTCGAGATCTGGCATTCACTGGACTCTAATTGAACTTAACTCGGCCATCCCGAGAAAAGCAGAAGTGCCCATATTACCAGCAACATCACATTCCCAACCAACAAGCCTCTCCTTCTGTATTGTACACTGTAAAGAAGGGAAAAAAGTGAAGCTAAAAATATAGTGGAATAAAAGAAAAACTTTACGACAAACATAGCAATTTCGGGGGATGTCTTTCTGGGAATAAACCAGAAAATTTTATCCCATAGAAAGGGTTTACCCACCAAAGAATGGTCTGAACCTAGAATAAAGAGTGAAACAAATGGCCAAATAAGCACAAAAAGAAATAGCATAGCAACCAAAAATAAAATATAACCTCTCATCCCTCACCTAAAAAGATGTATCAACAAATCATAATAATTCCATTTTACAAAAACTCCTTCATCTATAACATTCTTCTCCAACGATTCAGCACTGAAGTCATTCCAATCTTCATGAGCCACATTAGGAATGTGAAGATTGTGTAAATACAAACTTTCTATGAAATTACTAATAGAATCTCCAACCCTTATTGTTTATTTATCTCCAGATTAATCCATAAATAATAGTGCTCCAGGAGAGAAATAGAATTATGCTCGTGGAAGTCATCTTTAAATTACTAGATTGCACTCCAATAGTACAACTGTATGTAAATCCTGACAAAATTATTAGATTTAGCAGAACATTACCAAAGATAAACTCAAAAAATTTATAGAAATGTCCTTCATAACCGAAAATGAGAAGTAAAAACGCCAACCATTGAAGTAAAGAGAGAAAAACACTCACACAGAGAAAAAGCCATCCTTTCTTAGCAGTGTGTCTCATTTAAAGCCTAAACACTCCAAAGATGAACAACCATATACAGATTTCTATAATCCAGCTCCCTAACAAAATGCTTTGCATGAAGAACAACTTTCTATTCTTTTTCTTTATTCTCCTGCTATAATAAAGAGATAGAAATATTGTCACCGTTGCTACTATGTTGAAAGATATAGGGAAGGACATCTTTCTAACGAGTATCGATCTGGGTAATTCGTAATAGATTAGTCTCGTAAGATCACTCCAACTTAACAATGGGACATATAAACTTAAAATCCATTGAAGGCTAATTGCAGAAAATATCCAAGCTGTTTTTAGTTCCTGTTCATTTGAATAATATTTCCAGTACTTCATAATATTTTCTTTTTCTAAAAACCCCCTTATCAATTTCATTGTCTTTTAATGATTCAGCCTCGTAATCGTTCCAATCTTCATGAGCAACATGGGAGATATGAAGGTTGTTATTTCCAAGTGATTCAATATAATTACTAAACCTGTCTGCTTCGGACCAGAAATTATATGTTGTATATCCAAATAAAGGAGTGTAGACTATATTTTCATTACTATACATTCCAATCGGAGAGCCTGCGAATACTACATACTTTACTTTCTTAAACCATTTAGGAGGGTTATCTCTAAACATCTCATTTATCTCTATACTGCCCCAGCTATGACCAAACAGGTTTATCCACTCGCACTGAGATATTTTAATCTTTCTAAATAAGTCATTACCATTTTGGGCAGAGTAATAAAGTTTATCCATTGATACTCTCTTTACTATTTCTG
>JALUVB010000282.1 GCA_027021085.1 bacterium | reverse complement strand
CTGGCTGCTTCCATAAGCATGAAGATTGCCCGGGCCAGAGGTTTTACCGATGCCCGGGCAATGGGAATTTCTATCGGGGTGATGACTTTCATCATTCTTATTTTTGGGGAGATTGTTCCAAAGATATACGCTCGCCAGAAACCGGAAAAACTTGCTTTTCTTTCTCTTCGCATAATGCGTATTCTTTCCTTGCTTTTTTATCCTCTGGTTAAATTGCTTACTCTCATTGCCAGGGGAATAATAAAAGTACTGGGCGGGAAAATGGTAGATATAACCTCTCAATTTCTTACTGACCAGGAAATAAGGAGTTTAATTATAGCAGCGGAAAAGGAGCAGCTTATAGAAGAAGAGGAAAGGGAAATGATTGAAGGGGTATTTGAGATTGGAGAAAAGAGAGTTTCTGAAATTATGGTGCCGCGTATCAGTATTTCTGCCCTGGACATAGAAACCCCTCTTTTGCAGGCAATAGAAGAGATAAAAAAATGGGGCTTTTCTCGCATTCCTGTTTACAGGAAAAATATAGACAATATTGTGGGGATTCTTTATTCCCGCGACCTACTGCATTGTATTGGAGGAGGGAAAATTGAAAATATGAGCCTGGAAACGCTTATTCATAAGCCGATGTTTATACCGGAAACCAAGAAATTGGACGAGTTATTGCGGGATTTTAAAAGGAGGAAAACTCACGTGGCTATTGTAGTGGATGAATACGGAGGGACGGCCGGCCTGGTTACCCTGGAGGATGTGCTGGAAGAGATAGTGGGAGAAATAGAGGATGAATACGACAGGGAAGGGAGAATGTGGGAGCAGATTTCACCCCATGTTTATGTGGTAGATGCACGACTGGGGATAGAAGAGGCGGAAGAAGAGCTAAATATTTCTCTTCCCCAGAATGATTTTGAGACCGTGGGAGGATTTATAATGGAACAGCTCCAGAAAGTTCCTCAGAGGGGGGAGATGGTAGAATGGGGAGATATTAAGATGCTGGTCTTAGATGCGGATGAGAGAAGAGTAAAGAAAGTGAAGATAATAAAAATGGCAGAAAAAGATGAAGAGACTGAGAGATAATTTTATAACCGGTGTTTTAGTAATCTTGCCAGCCCTTGTTACACTCTGGCTGCTGTACTGGATGGGAACTCATCTGCTCCAATTTTCTCTTTTCATTTTACCTGCTTCACTGGAAGTATACTTCAAGGCCTCTCGCTGGGCTTATGCTCTCTGGTCTGTATTTGTCTTCCTGGTGATTGTAATAGGTATTGCGGTTATAGGGGTTTTTACCCGCAATTTCGTGGGAAGGAAAGTGGTGAAATTGATGGAGTGGCTGGTAGGTAAAATACCCCTGGTAAATAAAGTTTATACCCTGGTACAGAAAATCAGCCTTACTCTCCTGGGACGGAGAAAAGGAGCCTTTTTGCAGGCCGTTTTGGTGGAATATCCCCGTAAAGGTATTTACTCTATCGGTTTTGTTACTTCCCACTGGGAAAAGGATATATTCCCCGGAAAAGGAGGGAAAGCAGTGACGGTTTTTATTCCTACTGCACCTAACCCTACCAGTGGGTTCCTTATAGTAGTGAAGGAAAGTGAGCTTATTCCTCTGGGAGTTTCTGTGCAGGATGCTTTTGGCTTTGTGATTTCTGGCGGGATGGCTTCTCTTCCCTTTGAAAGAGAGAAAAAGTGAGGGGGCTCTCCTTTTTTACCATCTTTTTGTTTGCTTTCCTTCTTTTTGCAGATACTTCTACTGAGGGGTTTTACATAGAGAAGAGGAAAGGAGTGGAAAAGTGGATAATTACAGGTGACAAAATGGTGGAAAAGGGTAAAATAAAGGAAATTAAAAACATAGTCTTGAAAATTTTGAGAGATAAGGAGCCCATAAGTGTAAGGGGAAAAAAGGCTTTATATGAAGAAGATAAAGGATTCAAAGTAGAAGAGGGTAGTATAAATCTATGGGGGAAATTAATTCGTGGGAAAGAGTTTATATGGAAAGAAGGAGAAGATACTATTAAATTAACCCTTCCGTTTGTGGTGGAAGACAAAGGATGGAGTTTAAGGGGGGGAAGGGGAGAAATAGACTTGAAAGATAAGATACTCAGGATTAGTAAGGGGGTAGAATGGGGAAAATAATATTGGTATTTTTAGCGTTAGTTTTGTCTTTGCCTCTTCTGGGTGACTTGAAGAGCATTAAGGGCGACAAGGCGGTATGGAATGAAAAGGAGGAAGTTATTTATTTCCAGGGAAACGTGGAAATAGTGGACACGGGATTAATTCTGAGAAGTAATGAAGCTAAGATAAAGATGGGAGAAAACAATTTCTCCCGGATTTCAGGAGAAAAAGGGGTGGAGATAATAAAAGGAAAAGAAAAAGTGCAGGCCGATACTTTTCTCCTCCTTCCGGAAAAAAGGATAATGTATCTGGGAGGCAAAGTAAGAATCATCAGAGACAAAATGATTTTGCAGGGAGAAAGCGGAACGTTTGATCTGGATAAAGGAAAAGTTTTACTTAAGGGTAATATTCAGGCGAGTTTCCCATGACTTTCAGGGGAAGTAATCTCTATAAAAGAAGGGGCAGGAAGGAAGCGGTAAAGGGGGTAAATATTGAAGTATGTGAGGGAGAAGTGGTGGGGTTGCTGGGACCCAATGGGGCCGGTAAAACCACTACCTTTTATCTTTTGGCCGGGGTGCTTCATCCGGATAGGGGAGAAGTTTTCCTGGAGGGAGAAGATATCACCCGCCTCCCGCTTTACCTGAGAGCCAGGAAGGGCATTGCTTACTTGCCCCAGGAGCATACTCTTTTTGATGACCTATCCCTGGAGGAAAACCTGCAGCTGGTTCTGGAGTTTTATCCTTTTCTAAAAGGGGAATTTAAAAAAGAGGAAGTGATGGAAAGAATGGGATTGCTTCACATAAAGGGGACTCCTGCGGGGAAACTGTCCGGAGGAGAAAAGAGGAAAATGGAAATAGCCCGGCTTCTTATTCTCTCTCCCAAGTTCCTGCTTCTGGATGAACCATTTACCGGTATTGACCCCCGGGGAGTGGACGAGATAAAAGAGATTATATTGCAGTTGAAAGAAAAAGGGATAGGTATTCTTCTTACTGACCACAATGTGCGGGATTCTCTCCAGATTACTGACCGGGCATATATAATTTTTAACGGTGAGATAGGAGTGGAGGGAGGAAGAGAGGAGATTCTTTCTCATCCCAGGGCGATTGATGAATACCTGGGAAAAAGTTTTTCTGGAATAACAAGTAGCGGGTAATGAGGGGATAGTAGCGAGGGGAGCAAGACTTTAGACTGGTAAGATACAAGATGCAGGATACAGGTGGGTCTCCGGCAGAGTTAACCTTAAAAGTTGCACGTAAGCATTAAAAGATAATATATGATTAATTTACCGGAGGTTAAATAAAGATGAGAATGCTTTATTTAGATGTGGATACTTTAAGGGCGGACCATTTAGGGTGTTATGGTTATCCCAGGGATACTTCTCCCAACATAGACAGGCTTGCTGAGGAAGGAGTAAGGTTTGAGAACTGTTATGCTTCTGATGCTCCCTGTTTACCCTCAAGGAGTGCCCTGTTCTCGGGTAGGTTTGGAGTGCACACGGGAGTGGTTAATCATGGAGGTAAGAATGCGGATCCCCGGCTGGAGGAGGGGAAAAGAGAATTCCAGAGTCTGTATTCCCGTAATTCTTGGGTAAGCCTTATGGCCAGGAAAGGATTTCATACGGTAACCGTTAGCCCTTTTGCTGAGAGGCACAGTGCCTGGTGGTTCTATGCAGGGTTCAAAGAGATATACAATCCCGGGATATGTGGTATGGAACGGGCAGATGAAGTATTTCCCTTCGCAGAAAAATGGCTTAAAGAAAATGCAAAAAAACCGGACTGGTTTCTTCATGTTAATTTCTGGGACCCCCATACTCCCTATCGAACTCCCTTAGAGTTCGGGAATCCTTTTAAGGATTCACCCCTGGAAGGCTGGTTAACAGAAGATATTCTTAAGAAGCATAAAAAATCTTTCGGCCCTCACAGTGCCAGTGAACCTCATGGGTTTGGTTACGAGACCTGGTGGAGGGAATATCCCAGAGTTCCGGAAAGGATAGAAACCATAAAGGACTACAAACGGTGGATTGACGGCTATGATACAGGGATAAGTTATACAGATGCATTCATAGGGAAAATAGTAGAGATTCTGAAAAAAGAGGGGGTGTGGAAGGATACAATAGTGATATTAAGTTCCGACCATGGTGAAAACCAGGGAGAGTTGAATGTTTACGGAGACCATCAGACTGCTGATTATATTACTTCCCGCGTTCCCCTTATTATCCGCTGGCCCGGGCTTGGGTCAGGTGTCGTAGATAGATGTTTACATTACCAGACGGATATGGCGGCCACTGTTCTTGATTTGCTGGGGATAGAAATCCCGGAGTGCTGGGACGGGGAAAGCTTTGCAGCGTCCCTGAGAGGAGAAAAAGAGGTCTCCCGGGATTTCCTGGTGGTAAGTCAGTGTGCTTGGAGCTGCCAGCGAGGGGTGATATTTGATGATTTTATCCTGATAAGGACCTACCATACCGGGCTTAAGAATTTTCCTGAGTATATGCTGTTTAATCTCAGAGAAGATCCTCATGAGGTAAATAACCTGGCAGAGAACAGACCGGAACTCGTGAAAAAGGGGATTTTTCTTCTGGAAAAATGGCTCACCTACCAGATGGAAACCTCTGAAAACAAAACTGACCCCTTATGGGAGGTTATAGAAGAAGGAGGGCCTTTCCATACCAGGGACAAAGAAGAAGAGATGTATTACAGAAGGTTAAAAGAAACAGGCAGAGAAAAGTTTTTAGAACTTCTAAAGGTCTCCCGCGGAAAGCCCATTTCAAAATTCTGAAGGAAAAAGGTACCTTAGAGGCAGGAACCTATCCCCTCCCTACTCCCTACTCGCTACTTACCTCGATGCCTACTTTCGCAGGCATGACAGTCGGATAGGGAAGCAGGATACCAAGATACCTTTTTATACACTACACCCACTTTTTTAAGAATCATATCCTGGATTTTCTCAAGATTCACAGGTAAAGACCAGGAAAAATCATTTTCATGATCTTTAAGATGAACAAGATAACTCGTTTTAAGTTTTTCCAAGGCTATCTGTGGACTTAACTCAAGATCTTTTATCCTGTATTTCAGCATACTAAGAATAGCATATGATAAATAACATACTCTTACATGTCCTCTCACATGGCTTTTCAACCACACCCGGATAGGTCTTAGGCACAAAATCACTTTTAATTGTTTAAAAGAACGTTCTACCACATCTTCTTCAAAGTACTCTCTTACTATCTTATCTACCTGAAGATCTGTGTTGTGATAAATTAGTGAATACCCAAGATATTTTGCCCCTTCATCATTTCCACCACGTTCATAGTGGCGCTCTCTCTTATGAGCCTCCAGTACAGGGTTGTATACAACTACAAGATTTCCTCCCAGGTAGGGAAATAATTTTATGTATACTGTAGTATTTTTCAGTACAAGGCGAGTATCTTTACAATAAATCTCCTCTCTCTCCAACTTTTCAAGATAACTCTGTTTAATCGATTGCGTCTTCTTAATTCCCAGGATACACCTCATTTGTAACTCTTGCATTATTTCTATGTTTTTCTTGC
>JALUVB010000281.1 GCA_027021085.1 bacterium | reverse complement strand
GGAGGCAGCTCGTATCTCCCCTTCCTGACTTATAGGTGTAGGCCCAAAAAACAAACAGAGAGCTTTGCCTGGTATCCAGAAACCTATCTCTCCTAATCTCAGAATCTGGCGGGAATTCTCATCTTCCGCTTCCAGAGGACAGGAGAAGTAAAACTCTTTTCCCCAGCGATTACCTCTACTTTCAACAGGCAGAGACTCTTTTAGTTTCTGCACTGTAACCAGATTTTCGTCCAAATCTCCGGTAATGGATATATTTTTATCAGGGAAGATAAATCTCACTTTCATACGCCGCTACCTCCTTCCTTTTCTTTTTAGCTTCACCTGGACGCAGAGATCTCACCTACTGAATTATTTACTCTTTCTGCGCAGCACTTTCCACAGCCTTAGCTACATTCTTCGCCACCCGCTTGTCCAGAGGATTGGGAATTATGCATTCCTCGTTAAGCTCGTTTTCCTGGAGAATATTGGATAATGCCAGAGAAGCCGCAATTTTCATTTCTTCGGTAATGGCTTTACTCCTGGCTCTTAAAGCTCCCAGGAAAATACCCGGGAAACCTAAAACATTGTTAATCTGGTTGGGATAATCGCTTCTTCCTGTTCCCACTATTTTGGCACCAGCTGCTTTAGCTTCCTGCGGATGAATTTCCGGCTCAGGGTTCGCCATAGCCAGTACGATGGAATCAGGCTTCATTGTTTTTACCATCTCACCCGTTAGAATTCCGGGAACAGAAACCCCTATGAACACATCACGGCCTTTTATCCCTTCTTTTAATCCGCCCTTAATTCTTTCCCGGTTGGTGATTTCTGCCACTTCTTCCTTGGCAAAATTCATCCCTTTTTCCCTTCCCTGGTAGATTATGCCAAAACTATCACAGATAATGATATCCTTAAATCCAAACTCGTAAAGAAAATATGCTATGGCAATGCCGGCAGAGCCTGCACCGTTTATTAATATACTGGTATTCTTCACTTTCCGCCCGGTGAGTTTTAAAGCATTTATAAGGGCAGCGAGAGTAACCACTGCTGTGCCGTGCTGGTCGTCGTGGAAAACCGGTATATCCAGTCTCTTTTTCAGCTCTCTTTCTATTAAAAAGCAACGAGGAGCTGAAATATCCTCCAGGTTTACTCCGCCAAATACAGGAGAGATTAGTTCTACCGTTCTGACAATTTCTTCTACATCCTGGGACTTTATACATATGGGAAAAGCATCTATTCCAGCTAATTCCTTGAATAAAATAGCTTTTCCTTCCATAACTGGTAAAGAAGCTTCTGCCCCGATATTACCCAGCCCAAGCACTGCTGAACCATCCGAGACTATGGCTACACAATTATTTTTAGTGGTCAAGGCAAAAACTTCTTCAGGTCGGGAGTAAATAGCCCGGCTTGGCTCTGCCACTCCCGGAGTGTAAGCAAGAGATAGAGCAAGACGGTCACTAAGTTTGACCTTGCTTTTAACTTCCAACTTGCCTCTCAGTTTATAATGTAGTTTAAGAGATTCCTTGTATAGATCCATTTTTATCTCCTATTCGGGGAAAGTTCATATAAAGCGGGGACAAAGAAAGCCCCTCTTCCCATTTACATCTGCCTTTTATCTTCCGGGCAAGAAAGGCAAGATGGGAGGGACGGGAAAAATTATTGGGAGAAGGCAGAAATTCCCCGCTATCTTTCAATACTTCTCTTATTTTATCCTCATAAAGAAGAAAGCCCTCCCCACACACAAGTACTTTTTGTCTTCCGATTCTCTTTCCCAGGTTGTGTATTTCCACTACTTCTCCGTTTATAACCTCCTTCCATTGACTGTCTTCTTTTTGGTAAAGGAAAACATAAACCGCGTCTCTCCGACAACCAAGTAATACCAGGACAGGCAAAGAGGAAAAAGCAACTCCTTCTCTTACCACCTGAGGAGTGGGAATTCCTACCAGGGGAATGTTATGAGACAAGGAAAATGCCTTCCCTATACTTAATCCCACTCTTAACCCGGTAAAAGACCCGGGACCAGTAGAAACTGCAAGCAGATCTAAATCTCTCACTGTTATTTTCAATCTTTTTAGGGACCTCTCCAGGTAAGAGAGAAAAAAAGAGCTTAAATTGCGGGAAAGCAAGATAACTTCTTCCTGCACTTTATCTTCTTCTACTATGGAATACCCGCTCCATCTTCCGCTTGTTTCTATGGAAAGAATTCTCATGCTAAAAAGGAGTACATTTAAGAATTTATAGACAATAGAATATTCCTCTCTGCTCGCTTTCTGCCTGTAAATTCTATCAACCAAGATAGAAATTTTCTACCTGGGTTGAATTATAAATTTTATGGCCGT
Organism: bacterium; assembly: GCA_027021085.1. GTDB lineage: Bacteria > CAIJMQ01 > CAIJMQ01 > JAADFP01 > JAADFP01 > JAADFP01. The sequence continues at coordinate 3,342 of JALUVB010000281.1, read as the reverse complement.
CCGCTGGTCACCGTTTATCTCGACATCCGCAAAAGCAGGTATGCAGACCAAGTCTATTCCATTGGGAGCCACATATCCTCTACAAATAGCAATAGCCTTGACTGCTTGATTTACTGCTCCTGCTCCGATCGCCTGAACCTCGGCTTCCCCTTCCCTTCTCAACACACCAGCTAAGGCTCCTGCAACAGCAGTGGGAGATGATTTAGAAGATACTTTCAGCAGAGTCATACTACCTCCTTTTTCTATTAACTCTTCCATCATTCTGCCCTTTCTTTAATCCTTTCTATACTTAACGCCCTACCTGTAGTTTCCTCTATCTCTATCCAGGCCCCATTAATCCAGGGCTCCCCCTGAGCCACTTTGAAGCGCACCGGCATCTGTGTGAGGAAATGTTTCATCACCTCCTCTTTTCTCATCCCGATAATAGAGAGATAAGATCCAGCCATGCCTACATCAGTAATATAAGCTGTTCCTTTAGGAAGAATTCTTTCATCTGAAGTTTGTACGTGAGTGTGAGTACCAATCACTGCCGAAACCTCCCCTTCCAGATAATAACCTAAAGCTACTTTTTCTGAAGTTGCCTCACCGTGCACATCTACTATTATACATGAAGTTTCCCTTTTTATCTCTTCCACTGCCTGCTTAGTGCCTCGAAATGGACAATCAAGAGCCGGCATAAAGACTCTTCCCGAAACATTCACAATCCCCAACTTTACTTTGTTTCGCGTCTGGAAAATCCCCCAGCCCTTGCCTGGCACACCGGGAGGATAATTGATGGGACGAAGCAGATTATGGCGTCCTTCCAGGTATGGAATGATTTTCTTATCATCCCAGACATGATTTCCCGTAGTTATTACCTCCACCCCTAGAGAAAAAATCTCTTCTGCAATCGCCGGAGTAATCCCTCTTCCGCCTGCAGCATTCTCTCCATTTACAATACAAAAGTCAGCTTCTTTGTTGTAACGAGGTAGAAATTTCCGCAGACATTCCCTTCCAGGTTTTCCTATCACATCCCCTACAAAAAGTATTTTTATCACCTGGCGTATTCTATGGCACGGGTTTCTCTTATAATAGTAACTCTTATCTCTCCCGCAAATTCAATTTCCTTTTTAATCTTCTGGGTTATATCTCTGGCTAAGGCAACAATACTTCCGTCGTTTATCCGATGAGGTTCAACTATAACCCTTATCTCTCTACCTGCCTGGATGGCATAGGCCTTTTCCACACCTTCGAAAGAATAAGCAATATTTTCTAACCTTTCCAGTCTCTTGACATAGTTTTCTATGGTTTCTCTTCTCGCTCCGGGTCGGGCAGCAGATACAGCATCGGCTGCCTGAAGAAGCACACCGTATAAAGTCTGGGGTGATTCCACCTCGTGGTGGCTTCTTATGGCCTGGACAATCTCGTCAGATTCTCCCAGCTTTAATGATATTTCTGCCCCTATTTTGTCATGAGACCCTTCTACTTCCTGGCTTATTGCCTTCCCAATATCATGGATAAGCCCAATTCTTTTGGCTATTTGAGGGTCTAATCCCAGTTCGGAAGCCATTATTCCTATTACGTTAGCTACTTCTTTGGAATGCTGCAGAACATTCTGTCCAAAACTAGTGCGATACTTGAGCTTACCCAGAAGCTCAATTTCCTGAGGATGGAGATCATGTACGCCTATTTCAAATGCTGCTCTTTCCCCTTCTTCCTTGATAATTTCGGGGAACTCCCCCTTAACTTTTTCTACCACCTCTTCAATGCGAGCTGGATGTATCCGGCCATCCTCCACCAATCTTTCCATGGCAATCCGCGCAATTTCTCTCCGGATAGGGTCAAAACTGGAGATACTTACCGCTTCGGGAGTATCATCTATTATCACATTTACCCCGGTGAGCATCTCAAACGCTCTTATGTTTCTCCCTTCCCTTCCAATAATCCGTCCCTTCATTTCCTCAGAAGGAAGGGGAATTACACTTACGGTACTTTCGCTCACATGGTCCGTGGAGCAGCGCTGAATCGCCAGGCCCAGGATTTCCCTGGCTTTTCTTTCCGCTTTTTCTTTCGCTTCATCCTCTATCTTTTTAGCTAAAAGGGCAGCTTCTTGATGGACTTCTTTTTCCACCTGAGAAAGAATAATCCGGCGGGCTTCCTCTATACTTAACCCGGAAATTTGCACCAATTTCCTCTTTTCTTCTTCAATTATTTCATTAAGCTTCTTCTCCTTTTCGCTTAATTCCTCCTGAGCAACAGTTAACTTCTTAGCCCTTTCTTTCAGCTCTCTTTCTCTTATTTCAAGTAATTCTACCCTTCGCTCTAAGTTCTCCTCTCTTTTAGAAAGCTTGTCTTCTCGCCGCTCCAGTTCATTTCTCTTGTTTCTTACTTCTCTTTCAAAGTCATTTCTTATACGGTAAAGCTCTTCGCGGGCGGATAACTGAGCCTCCTTTCTTATATTCTCAGCTTCCCTCTTTGCTTCGGCTAAAATTTCACCCGCTCTTTTTTCAGCGCTGGATAGCTCTTTACGGGAATAGAATTTCCGGAAGAAGTAGCCTACAAGAAAAAACAAAAACGCTACTGGAATAGCAACTAATAGATATTTATGCATTTATACCCCCTTCTTTTACCGCAGAGGGGGTTATTATTACCTAAAATTACTTTGTAAAAATCTCTGCGGTAGAAAATGATAACTTTTATTTAAGAGATTGTCAACCATCCCGAACTCCCTTTGAAGTGAAAATCTGTTTAGCTGAATACCGCTCCTATCCAATCACCTACGTAATGAGTGGCAACTATGACCAGAAGCGCTATAATCACATGTTCTCCTATCACTTTCCAGGGTGCAGCCTTTTGTTCCTGTGCAATAAAAAAGCTAAAAAGTCCCAAGAGAGAAAGCCCCCAGGCAATGTCAATTTTAACAGCCAGAGAAAGCGGGAGTAATAAAATAGGCACAACAAAGCTCAAGGCAACGATAAATTTGGAGAAAAACGTATATACTGTTGATTCCCAGATCTCCCTGGTGGAATGTTTCACCTCCGATTCCTCAGAGACGTGAATTCCCAAGGCATCGGAAAGCGCATCTGCCACAGCTATGGTTAATACTCCCCCAATAACTACAAGCTTCGAATGTGTGCTGGAATTTAAGCCTACCATTAAACCCAGCGTAGTAATTATGCCGGAAGTCAAACCAAAGCTAAGGCCTATTTTGAACGAGTGTCTCATCTGGCAATTTTATCATATTTATCTAATTTCCCAGTAAACACTGAGTGGAAAAAAGTTTCAGCAGTGATATAATAGTGAAAAATAAAACGGAAGAAAAGCCGTAAATATATTGAACTTTTGATAAGTCGGGGCGTGGCG
>JALUVB010000280.1 GCA_027021085.1 bacterium | reverse complement strand
CTTTTCAAATCGATAAAAAGGGGGGATACAGCAGAAGTCCTTCCTGCCCTGTAAAACTTTTCACTTCATCATCCCCACTCGCTGCACTGCCTGAAATAGCTTGCCTTCTGTCTGTATAGAAGGGGCAATAATTATCTCCACTTCGTGCATTTCCCGGATTGTCCTGGCCCCAAGATTACCCATAGAAGTCTGCAGAGCTCCTACCAGATTCTGGGAGCCATCATCTGTTTTTGCCGGGCCAAAGAGGATTTCTTTCAAGCTTCCTGTTGTTCCCACAAAAATCCGGGTGCCGCGGGGAAGGTAGGGATGAGGAGTGGCCATACCCCAATGATATCCTTTCCCCGGCGCTTCCTGTGCCCTGGCAAGAGCCGAACCAATCATCACCGCATCAGCACCTGCCGCCACAGCTTTGCATATATCTCCTCCTCTGCGCATTCCCCCGTCTGTAATTACCGGGACATATTTGCCGGTTTTCTTGTAATAGTAATCACGTGCAGCCGATACATCCAGGGTAGCCGTCACCTGAGGGATACCTATCCCCAGAACCCCCCTGGTAGTACAGGCATTCCCGGGGCCTACACCTACCAGGATAGCATCTGCTCCCACCTCTATCAGGTCCAGTGCCACTTCGTAGGTAACACAATTCCCCATTATTACGGGTATTTTTATCTCTTCACAAAATTCTTTCAGCTTAATGGGTTCGTACTGCGAGGAAAAATGGTTCACGGTAAGAACGGTTGCCTGGATAACAAAAATATCTGCCCCTGCTTCCTGGGCTATTCTCCCGTATTGGAAAGCTTTCTGGGGAATACTGGAGACGGCACATAGCCCTCCCGCCTTTTTGATTTCCTTAATTTTTTTATATATTAATTCTTCTTTTACTGGTTCCAGGTAGATTTCCTGGAAAATCTTTGTTGCCTCTTCATCAGTCCCTTCCACTATCCTGTTTATTACTTCATAGGGGTCTTCGTAGCGGGTATATATTCCTTCCAGGTTTAACACTGCTATCCCGCCCATCTTTGACATGGCCACAGCAAATTTTGTATCCACCACCCCATCCATGGCAGCTGCCAGGATAGGCACGGGCAATTTAAAGCCGCAAAGTTCAATTGATGTATCTACATCTTCCGGATTTATGCTTCTTCTTCCCGGGACTAAAGCCACTTCGTCAAACCCATAACATCTACGCGCCCTTCTGTTTACTCCTATCCACTCACCCATTGCTCAACCTCCTTCATTCATTTCGAAAAGAATTCTCAGACCTTTCAGGGTTAATAATGAATCTACTGAATGTTCAATTTCTACCACCTGGCTAATCAAATCGCTATCTCCGCCTGTAAATATAACCTGTGGTTTTTTCTGCAAACTCTTAGAAAATTTCTTCACCATACCTTCCACCAGGCAGGCATACCCGTATATTATTCCTGCCTGAATGCTTTCCCTGGTGTTCTTTCCAATCAGTGAATCAGGTATCGACAACCTGACAGGAGCCAGTAAAGATGTCTTTTCGTAAAGAGAGGCAAGGGAAATCGATACGCCCGGGACAATGACTCCTCCCAGATACTCCTTCCCCTCTGTAATCAGCTCCACGGTTAAAGCCGTGCCAAAGTCCACCACTACCGCAGGAAGATTATAATAATGGGTAACTGCCACTGCATCAGCTATCCTGTCTGCCCCGAGTTCCTCAGGCTTATGGTAAAGAATTTTTAAGCCGGTGCACATGTTAGCATTTACCACTATAACTTTTTTACCCCATTCTTCTTTTGCCAGCTCTACAAAACGAGAGGTAAGAGTAGGGACAACGGAAGATATTATTGCTCCTTTTATCTTTCCTTTAAAATCAGAAAAATAAGGAAAGAGCAAACCTGCATATTCAAACTTGGTAGCCTCTTTGCGGGTGGACAACTTAACCCTGTTAACTATCTTACTACCCTGGAAAACTCCCACATCAATGATAGTATTTCCTATGTCAACAGTAATAATCACCGGAATTTCCCTCCCGATACAAGGGGAATAAATTAAAACTTAATTATTTATTATCTCGCCCTCTTCAAAAGAGAGGATTTTCCCTTCCATGGTGCGAATATACAACTCCCCCTCTCCTCCTACTCCCCAGTATAAGCCTTTTATTACGCGGGAAGCAGAGTGGAAGGTTATTGGTTCTCCCAGGGGCAGCGAGAACTCTAACCATTTGTTAAGTATATAGGAAAAGCCTTTTTCTTTCAATGATTTTAAGCCCTGAAAAAAGTTATCTAAAAGAAGGTGCAAAAAGTGTTCCGGGTGAATTTCTCTCCCTGCAACATCCTTAAGAGAAACTATTCTTTCCCTCAGGTAAGCAGGGAAATCTTCTTTTCGGGAATTCAGGTTAATACCTATTCCTATGAGGGAGAAAGCCCTCTTACCCCTTCCTGTCTCCACTAATATCCCGGAGATTTTTTTATTTTGTATAAGTATATCATTAGGCCACTTTACCCGGGGAGTAATTGATGTCTCTTCTTTTATACTTTCCGCTACCACCCAGGCAGAAAGAAATGATAAGCCCTTTTCTGTAATTTCTGAAGAGGGAATAGCTATGGAGAGGTAAACTCCGCCCGGAGGAGAACACCAGATTCTTTTTCCCCGTCCCCTCCCGGAAACCTGCTTCTCTGCTACCACGACAAAACTTTCCTTTTCCCCGTTCCGTATAATCTGACGCGCAACTTCCCGGGTGGAAGAGACCTCGGAATAGAAGAATGTTTTATATGTCATTTTCCCTATTAACTAACGCCATATGCAACTTTTAAGGTTGCCTGTGCTGGATACCCGCCTGCCCTCCTCCCGATATAAATCGGGGTCGGGAGCATACGGACATGACATGCGGGCAAGAAACCAGGATACTAAGATACCGGGAAATTCACTGTTCACTGCTTACTGTTCACTATTTACTGTTTACTATCCTTCCCCTCGCTACTCACTACCCGCTACTCACTACTTTCCTGCATGCCTGCTTCCGCAGGCATGACAGGTGGACTGGTTGCTTGTCATTCTTGCAAATCCTAACATCCCTCAAAGTTATACCAGGATTACCAAGATACCAGGATACCAGCCATCTATTCACTATTCACTGCTCACTATCTCCCAGTCTAAAGTCTCAGGTCTATGGTCTAAAGTCTAAAATTCCCCGCTACTCACTACTTTTTACATCTTGCATCTTCCCTTTCCCAGTCTATAGTCTATAACCTAACTTCAGGGAAAAACTCACAAAGGGTAAAGGTCAAGGGAAAAATCCAGGACAGGAGCAGAATGCGTTATTTTCCCCACTGATATCCAATCTATTCCGGTAAGGGCAAATTCACGCACCGTGGCCAGGTTAACCCTTCCGGAAACTTCAATGATTACTTTGCTGTTCTTTTCACGGATTCTTTCCACTGCTGCAAGAATTTCTTCCTTGTTCATATTATCCAGCATAATAATGTCAGCTCCTCCCTCTGCAGCAACGAGGGCCTCTTCCAGGCTCTCCACCTCTATCTCTACCTTAAATCCTTTACCACAAGAAGCCCTGAGCGCTTTTCTTATCGCCTCTTTTCTTTCCCCTCCCAGGATTGCAAGATGGTTATCTTTTATAAGCACCATGTCATAAAGTCCCATGCGATGATTTTTACCCCCTCCTGTTCGCACCGCGTATTTCTCCAATTCCCGCCAGGCAGGGGTGGTTTTTCTGGTGTCCAGGATATAAACAGGTAAATCCTTAACTTTCTCTACAAAATTCTTTGTTTGGGTAGCTATTCCGGAAAGATGTCCCAGGAAATTCAGAGCTACCCTCTCACCCTTCAAAATATTCCTCCCGTCTCCCTCCACCAGCATCACCTTTTCTCCTTTTTCCACCCTTGCTCCCTCCTCTTTAAGAGAAGAAAAGGTAAGAGATGAATCCAGGCGAAGAAATACCTCCCTTACAATTTCCAACCCGCAAACAATACCCTTTTCCTTTGCCACTATCTCTCCCCGACAAACAACCGGGGAAGGGAAAAGCAATTCGGTGGTCACATCTCCTTTGCCAACATCTTCCTGCAAAGCTATCTCAATAAGTTGCTGTGCTTGCTTTTTCATAGGTACTTCTCAAATTTCTCTTTCTCTTCCCTTAAGCGGGCAACTATTTTCTTAACTTCCTGTGCTCTGCCCTTATCCATCACCAGTAAAGCATCAGGAGTATCTACGATAATTAAATCTTTTACCCCCAGGGTAGCCACGAGTTTACCTTCCTGCCCCCAGATAATAAGGTCGCAGGAATCAAGGGTCAAGGATAATCCTCTCTTTGCGTTACCCTTTTTATCTTTCTGCAGAATCCTTTCCATGGCCGACCAATTCCCCACATCGTCCCAGAAAAACTCACCCTCCACCATCAATACATCTTTACTTTTTTCCAGCACTCCGTAGTCAAAGGAAATATCAGGAAAGGTGGGGTAAACTTCCTGCAAGCTTTTCTTTTCCTGTAACACTTCCTCCAGTCCCTGGAAAACGGAAGGAAGGTACAATTTTATGTTTTTCAGAACGGTAGAAGTCTTCCCAATCAACATACCGCTATTCCACAAAAATGCAGAGGATGAAACAAATTCCCGGGCTTTCTCCAGCGAGGGCTTTTCTATAAATCTTGCCACCTTCCATACTCCCTCTTCTACCTTTTCTCCCCTCTCTATGTAGCCGTAACCGGTCTCCGGACGATCAGGCGTAATCCCTACCGTTACCAGCGCATCATTTTCCCGGGCTGCATTCACCCCCCGGTTCATAACTTTTCTGAATTTTTCTGTTTCCTTTATAAAGTGGTCAGAGGGGAGAATCACCATAACTGCTTCTCCAAAATTTTTCTCTATCCAGTAAGCAGCCAGCCCAATAGCCGGGCCTGTGTTCCTCCTGCACGGCTCACCTATAATATTTTCCGGGTTAATATAAGGCAGTGCTCTTTCCAGGTGGGGTTTGAGAGAGCGGGAAGTAAATATCAATATCCCCTCCTTTCCGGAAAGAGGCTCAATCCTTTTTATGGCAGCTTCTATCAAGGTCTCTTTTTCACACAGGCACAACATCTGCTTGGGAAGATTCTCCCTGGAAAGGGGCCAGAGTCTCTCACCGATTCCCCCGGCTATAATCACGCTGCATACTCTCATTTTAAACCCTCCCTTCTGCATTTTATTTCCCGGGCATGTAAAGGTAAACCTTCCAGGCGTGCCAGAGTTTCCACCAGAGAATTTATCTCCTCCAATCCTTCTTTGTTCAGGTTGACCGTGTTGATTTCCTTTATAAAATCCTTTACTCCCAGGGGAGAAGAAAAAGAAGCATTCCCACCCGTGGGCAGTATATGATTCACTCCTACGGCCAAATCTCCCGCACACACAGGAGAAAGGTATCCCAGGAAAACCGTGCCAGCTTTTTTAACCTTTTTTACCCAGATCTCGGCTTCTTTTACTCCCAGGACAAGATGCTCTGGAGCAATATCATTCGCTAAATTTATTCCCTCCTCTACAGTTTCCACCTGGTATATACCACCCCCTGCTTCCCAGGCTGCCCGGAGGTTCCCCTCTAACCTTGTCATTTCCTTGCTAATCCAGGATGGCAAGGTAGGGGAAGTAGTAATAAGAATCCCTATGGAACCCACTCCATGCTCCAACTGACTCAAAAGGTCGGATTTAACCCATTCCCCCGGCATATCTTCATCAGCTATCACCACTACCTCCGAAGGACCGGCTAACATATCTATCCCCACCTCTCCAAAAATTAACTTTTTCGCCAGAGTGACGTATACGTTTCCCGGCCCCACAACTTTCTCCACTGCTGAGATAGTCTCCGTCCCAAAGGCAAGTGCTGCCACGGCTTGCGCCCCTCCTATGCTGTATACAGCATCTACCTGGGAAATCTTTGCTGCATAGAGTATGGAAGGATGTATTTTTCCTGCTTTTTGCGGGGGAGTGGCCACTACAATTTTTTTTACCCCGGCAATCCTGGCCGGGATGTTAGCCATAAGAAGAGAGGATGGTAAGGGAACTTTGCCTCCCGGCACATATACTCCTACTCTGTCCAGGGGGACAAATATTTTACCCAGTTTTACATTTTTCTCGCCGCATGAATAGGAGGTGTATCTTCTCTTCTCTTGCAGGGAAAAATCTTCTATCCTTCTCTTTAGCTCCTTCAAGGTTTCTCTTTCTTCTTCCTTCAGAAGACTGGCACTTTCTTCTATTTCTCTCCGTTCCACCTCAAACGAATCCAATTCCAATCCATCAAACCTTCTGGTAAATTCCCTGATTGCTTTATCTCCCTTCTCCCGCACTTCCCGGATAATTTCTCTTACTCTGTGCTCCAGTTCGCCGGGAAACGCTTTCCTCTCCTTTAACCTTTTACTTTCCTTCCACACCTTCATTCTTCCTCTCTCCTTATTTTTGCTCCCAGTAATGAAAGTTTTTTCTCTATTTCCTCGTAACCTCTATCAATATGATAGATCCTGCTTATCACTGTTTTACCCCTGGCCCTTAAGCCTGCCAGCACCAGGGCTGCCGATGCTCTGAGGTCAGAGGCCATTACCGGAGCCCCAATGAGCTGTGTAGGGCCCATGACAAATGCCTTGGGCCCTTCTCTCATTATCTTTGCTCCCATGCGTAAAAGCTCTGCCACATGCATAAACCTGTCGGGGAAAACCCGTTCCTGCACAATGCTTATCCCCGGAAGAGTAGTCAAATATACTGTCATTTGCGCCTGAAGGTCAGTGGGGAAACCCGGGTAAGGAAGAGTGGTTATCTGGAGGGGAGAGGGATTGCCTTCCCTGGACACCATTACCCAGTCCTCCCCTTCCTCAATCTTACATCCCGTGCTGGAAAGGGCATCCAGGAAGGAAGAAAGATGCGCAGGTACAACATCCTTTACCCTCACTTTACCTTCGGTAATCACTCCGGCTAAGATATATGTTCCTGCCTCTATACGGTCCGGTATCACCCGGTAATCTGCCCCCTTGAGACTATTTACTCCCCGTATAGTGATAGTAGGACCACCCAGCCCCCTGATATCACCCCCCATTTTCAGCAGGAAATTACCCAGGTCAACAACTTCCGGCTCACATGCAGCATTCTCAATAACTGTCTCCCCTTCTGCCTTTACCGCCGCCATCATCACGTTTGCCGTACCCAGCACCGTGGGGCCAAAAGCACCCCCCAGGTATATCCTCCTTCCTTTGAGACGGGAAGATTCCACATATACATACCCATCTTCCATGCTTACCTCAGCCCCTAACATCCTCATCCCCTTCAAGTGCAAATCAATGGGACGCGTCCCTATCACACATCCGCCCGGATAGGATACCTTTGCCCTGCCAAATCTTGCCAGAAGCGGACCCAGCACACACACGGAAGCCCTCATGGTGCTCACTATCTCGTAGGGTGCCTCCCACCTATTTACCTCCCGTGTATCGATTACACAAGTATCACCCTTGTTTTCTATTTGTGCTCCCAATACCTCCAGCAGAGAAGACATGGTTCTAACATCTTTGAGATGGGGAATACGGGAAATGGTATAAATATCAGGGTAAAGGAGAGTAGCAGCCATTATGGGCAGGACAGCATTTTTTGAGCCTGAGATTTGCACTTCGCCCTGTAACGATACCCCGCCTTCTACGATTATTTTCTTCATTTTTTCTTAATGCTGTTTTATAGTATAATAACCCTTGCTGTTTGTAAAGATGGTTAATCTTTTATAAAATGAGAAGGTAGAGATGAAAAGGATAGCAGTAATTGGATTGGGCAGGTTCGGCTTTTCGGTGGCTATTACGCTCTCGGATAAGGGAGCAGAAGTTTTAGCCATAGACAAAGACACCAGGAAGATAGAAGAGATAAAAGACAAGGTAGCTCTTGCTGTAGCAATAGACTCTACAGAGATAGATGCTCTACGTGCCCAGGGAATTGAGAATGTAGATACTGCCGTGGTATGCATACGGGAAGACTTTGAAGCAAACCTCCTTACCGCAGTGAACCTGCGGCAGCTGGGAATTGCCAAGGTAATAGGAAGAGCCAACACCAAGATTCAAAAGGAAATCCTGAAGAAAATAGGAGTCAACGAGGTAATATTGCCCGATGAGGAAATGGGGAAAAGGCTGGCACAGAAGCTTCTTTTCCCTTCGCTTTTAGATTTTATTCCTCTTTCTCCCCAGTATTCTATAGCCCGTATTGAAACTCCGCTCGAATTTATCGGGAAAAAACTCTCTGACCTGGATATGAGAAAAAGATACGGGATTAATGTTGTAGCCATAAAAAAGAAAACCAGCAAAAGCGAAGAAATAGACAACATCCCTTCCCCTGATTACAAAATCGAAGAAGGGGATATCCTGGTAGTCATCGCAGCAAATTCCTCCCTGGAAAAAATTACCGGAGGTAAGCTATGATTCAGGTGCGAGGAATTACAAAGTATTACGGTAATTTCCTTGCCTTAAAAGGGATAAGTTTTTCTGTTAAAAAGGGAGAGATTCTCGGATTCCTCGGACCCAATGCAGCAGGCAAAACCACTACCCTGAGAGTAATTTCTGGTTTTTTCCCGCCGAACGAAGGAGAAATAAAGATTGGCGGGTTAGACATCTTTGAGAATGCCCGGGAGATTAAAAAACGCATAGGATACCTGCCGGAAAATCCGCCTATTTATCCCGAGATGCGGGTGAAAGATTACCTGAGTTTTGTAGCAGAGATTAAGGGAGTTAATAGAAAAGAAAGAAAAAAGAAAGTGGAGATGGCTATAGAAGCCACCGGTCTCAACTCAGTGGCTCACCGCCTCCTTTCCCATGTTTCCCGCGGATATAGACAGAGAACAGGATTAGCTGCCTCTCTGGTAAATGACCCCGAAGTATTATTGCTTGACGAACCAACTTCGGGACTTGACCCAAAGCAAATAATCGAGATAAGAGAACTCATAAAAAGCTGGCGCGGGAAGAGGACCATAATCCTTTCCAGCCATATACTCCCCGAGGTAGAAGTTACCTCCGACCGGGTGGTGATAATTGACCAGGGAGAGATAAAAGCAGAAGGCACGCCGGAAAACCTGTCCCGCAAGATTAGCCAGGGATTGAAATATTTCCTGAGATTAAAGAACTTCTCCCCTTCCCAGAGTGAAATGCTAAAGAAAATCAAAGGGGTTAAAAAGGTGAAAGTATCACTTACAGACAGCCTTACTATTTTGGAAATAGAAGCTGAAGAGAATAAAGACATAAGAGAGGATATATTTCACCGCATCGTAGAAAAAAATGGGATTATACTGGAATTCAGGCCCATAGAAATTACTTTGGAAGACATATTTTTACGCCTCACTACCCGGGAATAAGATAGAATTAGTAAGTGGTAAGTGAGGAACTATGGCAAATCTTAAAATTTTAGGCACAGATTCCAAAGGGAATTTGTCTCTCCCAACAAGCCACTCAAGAGAAGCTTTTTGGCTTTCCCCGGAGCCGGGTATTTTTAGAATTTGCGTACCATAGAGGTAAATCCACAGGTTTGACTTTTGGAAATTGAGCGGGTAAACTTAGCCTATGCCAAGACTTAAAGATACTCTTTCGCGTTTACGGAGAAAAAGAGGGATACCGGATGGGGTATGGACCAAGTGTCCCAGTTGCGAGGAGATAGTTTATGCCAGAGAGTTACAGGCAAAGCTGAAAGTATGTCCGAAATGCAATTACCATTTCCGGCTTACCTGGAAAGAAAGACTGGAGCAACTCGTAGAGCCCGATTCCTTTCAGCAGATAGATACAGACCTTCTTCCTACTGACCCGCTTAATTTCGTAGACCTAAAAAATTATTCCGATAGATTAAAAGCAGCCCAGGAGAAAACCGGGCTACAGGAAGCCATAGTAACCGGCACAGGCAACATAGGACCCCACAGAGTAGTCATTGGAATCATGGATTTTTCCTTTTTAGGAGGCAGCATGGGGTCAGTTGTGGGCGAAAAGATTACGCGTGCTCTGGAACTGGCCATGAAAGAAAACCTCCCCGTAGTAATGGTGTGTGCCTCCGGAGGAGCCAGAATGCAGGAGGGCATACTTTCTCTCATGCAAATGGCCAAGACCTCGGCTGCAGTGGGAAAACTGCACGAGGCAGGCCTCCCCTATATCACAGTGCTTACTGACCCCACTACAGGAGGGGTGAGTGCTTCCTTTGCCTATCTGGGAGACATTATTATTGCTGAGCCAAAAGCCTTGATTGGATTCGCGGGCCCCCGAGTGATTGAGAAAACTATCGGGCAGAAACTTCCGGAAGGTTTCCAGAGGGCAGAATTTGTACATAAACACGGATTGCTTGATATAGTGGTGAAGCGAAAAGACCTCAAAAATATGCTAATTAAAATTTTGGACCTTTTAAATAGGAGAGGAAAAAATGCATAGAAAGCCTACTATACTCATCCTTGCATTGCTGATTTTCTCATTCTCTCTGCTACTGCTTGCCCAGGAGGGGAAGGTAGTAAAGAAACTGGAAGTTAGAGGAAACCGTAGAGTATCCTCTGCTTTTATCCTTTCCCGGGTAAGAACAAAAGTAGGGGAACCACTTTCCCGGGAAATCCTGAAGAAAGATATAAAGAGAATATATTCGCTGGGCTATTTTTCCGATGTCTCGGTAGATGTTAGTGATTTTCGCAACGGAGTAAAAGTCACCTTCTTGGTAGTAGAGAAACCTTACATATCCAGTATTAAAATAAGCGGTAACCAGGCATTAAACGAGGACGAGATTAAAAAAGCCATGGCTCTTTCTGAGGGAGATATTTTCGTAGATACAGCTTTGAAGAAGGATATAGAGAGGATAGTTGCACTCTACGAGAAGAAAGGATTCTACAAAGTTAAGGTTACTCCAAGTTACCAGGAAAACAAGGGAAAAGTGGAAGTGGTAATTAATATCAATGAGGGGCCAAGAATAAAAGTAAAAGAAATTAAAATTAGCGGAAACAAGCACATTCCCACTCCCCAGATTCTCAAGGTAATGAAAACCAAGAAAGCCAGTTTTTTCTGGAGAGGAACCTTTGGGAAAGAGGTGCTGGAAGAAGACCTCGGCCGAATAATAAACCTCTACAAAAGCAAGGGATTTATCAATGCAAAAATTGAGAAAAAAGAGGTATCTTACGACCCCACAGGAAGATTTCTCACCCTTTCCATAAAAATAAAGGAAGGAGATAGGTACCAGGTCAAAGCAATAGATTTCTCAGGCAATAAACTTTTTTCCTCCAAAAAACTCCTCTCCGTGCTCAGCATGAAAGCAGGCTCACCTTATAACCCCCTCATCCTGGAATGGGAAGCCCAAAAGATAGAGAACCTTTATGCCAATTCCGGCTACATAACCACCAGGGTCTGGGCTGTACCGGACATTAACAATGCTACAAAACAGGTAAATATCCACTACGAGATAGAAGAAGGCCCCAAAATATATGTCCGTTTGATTGAAATAAAAGGGAATACACGCACTAAAGACAAGGTAATCAGGCGTGAGATTACCATTAAACCCGGTGAACCGTTTCAGGGTGACAAGGTAAGAAGAAGCAGGGAGAAGATATTCAACCTGGGATACTTTAAAGAAGTAAAGGTAACCACCAGGCCTACCAGTATCCCAAACTACCGTGATTTAATTTTCGAAGTAGAAGAGAAAAAAACAGGTATGCTCACCTTTGGCCTGGGTTACTCATCCATTGAACAGGCAATAGGATACGTAGAGCTAAAACAGAATAACTTTGATATAACCAATCCTCCCTCATTTACAGGAGGCGGGCAAAAAATAAAACTCTCTGCCACCATAGGCAGTGTAAGAGAAGATTATTCCCTCAGTTTCACCGAGCCATATTTCCGGGATAGGCCCATATCCCTGGGATTCGACCTGTTTAATACTCTCAGGCAGTGGGATAAATACGACGAAAGAAGGAAGGGTATAGCCATAAGAGCAGGGAAAAAACTTTCAGAAGACCTTTCCCTCTATGCAAGGTACAGATACCAAACGGTTAATATATCCAACCTGGCCTCGGACGTAGGAGAAGAAATTAAGAAGGAAGAAGGCACGAATGATACTTCCAGCATAATGGCCGGGATCACCCTGGATACGCGGGACAACGTATTTGATCCCTCCCGGGGCATTATTACTTCGGGAAGCCTGGAAATAGCCGGTGGGCCACTGGGAGGAAACCGGGATTTCTACAAACTGCGGGGTAGTTTTCTCCGCTACTTCCCCTGGAAAGAAAGATTCGTCTGGAGTACCCATGTAGAGGGAGGATACGTTAATAACTACGGCTCTTCCGACGAAGTGCCTATATTTGAAAGGTTCTTCCTGGGAGGACTGGGAAGTGTACGTGGCTATCCTTACCGGGGGATAGGCCCGGAAGACAAAGAGGGCAATCCCATCGGTGGGAAAGCATATTTCCTCTTCAACCTGGAATACAAGTACCCCTTGGTAGAGAAAGTATTAAAAGGTGTATTATTTTTTGATGCTGGCGATGTATGGAGAGAGCCCGGAGATATAAACTTTGGCGACCTCAAAGAGAGTGTAGGAGCGGGGATAAGGCTCCAGACTCCCATAGGTCCTGTGTCAGTGGATTACGGCATACCTTTAGGCAAAAAAGGAGGAAGGTTAAACTTCTCCTTTGGGTATGTTTTTTAGTAACCTTCAGAGAAAGAGGTGAAAAATGAAAAAGTTAGGATTGTTGGTACTGGTAGGTTTCATGGTGTTAATAACAGGGACACTTTACGCAGGTACAACAAAGATAGCCTGTGCTGATCTATTTAAGGTGTTTCAATCTTACTCTGAGACAAAGAAAGCCGATGCCTACTTGAAAGCAAAAGCTAATAGTTTACAGGAGGAAATAAGTAAAATCAGGAATGATATTTCTTCCCTGGAAAAGGTCCTGGGATCCGGGACACTTTCAAAGGAAGCAAAGGCACAAAAAAGCAAGGAGTTAGCAGAAAAGAAACAGGCCCTGGAAGAAAAAATTAAATCTTCTAACCTGACAATGATGCAGGAAAGAAAGGAAAAAGTTGACAAAATACTCCAGGACCTGGAAGCAAAGGTTGCTAAATTCGCCAAGGAGAAAGGCTACCAGATAATCCTGGATAAAAAGAGCGCACTCTACGTAGATGAAGGGTTGGATGTTACCGAGCAAATAGTAAAGTATGTAAATGAAGGAAAATAACCTTTCACAGACCACACTTTTCAAAGAAGCTAAGATTAAAGGGAAGGGGCTTTTAAGCGGAAGAGCAGTAGGCCTGAAATTTATTCCTTCTTCCCCGGGCCAGGGCGTAGTATTCAGGAGAATTGATATTCCGGGCAGGCCGCTGGTTCCTGCTTCCTGCGAGTTTGCCCGGCATGAATTCTCCAGCACGGTGCTGGAGAAAGAAGGGGTAAAGATAAGGGTGGTAGAACACCTCCTGGCAGCACTGGCAGGAATAGGTATAGACAGCCTCACCATCGAAATAGACAGCGACGAGCCCCCCATAATGGATGGCAGTGCCCTGCCCTTTGTGGAAGTCCTTGAGGAAGCCGGAATAAAAGAGCTGAAGGGGACCAAGGAATCCTGGGCTCCTTCCTATCCCTGGTGTGTCCAGGAAGAAGATTCCTATATTATTATAATTCCTTCTCCTTTAAATAAGATAGGTTACCTGCTGGACTTCCCGCATCCTTTACTCTCCAACCTTTACGGCGAATTCTCCCTGGATAGGGAGACATTTCGCCGGGAAATTGCCCCTGCCCGCACCTTCGGATTCCAGGAAAAGCTACAGCCCCTTATTGAAAAAGGCTTTTACAAAGGAGGGGATCTGGGGAATACCATACTCCTTGACAAAGAGCAAGTAATCTCCCCTTCTTTGAGATTCCCGGACGAATTTCTCAGGCATAAAATCCTGGATCTATGGGGGGATTTGTTCCTTTCCGGCAAAACACTCAGGAACGTTTTTGTAAAGGCGGTAAAAACAGGCCATTCTCTAAACATAAAAATGGCTCAACAGATAAAGAAGGGGGAAAACATGGAAAAAGAGATGAGCGTGGAAGAAATTATGGAGATACTTCCCCATCGCTATCCTTTTCTCTTTGTGGACAGAATCATCGTCAAAGGGGAGAAACGTGTGGTAGGGATTAAAAATCTTTCTTTTAACGAAGCCTTTTTTCAGGGGCACTTTCCTGGTTATCCCATCATGCCCGGAGTAATCATGCTGGAGGCAATGGCCCAGGTAGCCGGGGTTTTATTGCTTTCCCGTACAGAAAACAAGGGGAAAATAGCCTACTTTGCCGGCATTGAGAAGGCAAAATTTCGTAAAATAGTAAAACCAGGCGACCAATTGCTTATCGAAGCAGAAATCACAAAACTAAAGCCTCGCCACGGAAAAGTCAGGGCTCAGGCCTCTGTAAAGGGGAACCTCGTAGTAGAAGGGGAATTCCTCTTCTCCCTGGCAGAAAAACAGTATGGCTAAAATCATTCACCCCACAGCTACCATTCACCCCTCCGCAATCATCGCGGAAGGGGCAGAAATAGGAGCATACGTTAATATAGGAGAAGAGGTGTTCATTGGGGAAGGCACAGTAATCCAGCACCATACACATATAGAAAAATGGACACGTATAGGGAAGAACAACAAAATTTTTCCCTTTGTGGTCATAGGCACACCCCCTCAAGACCTTTTTTATCAGGAAGAGAAAACATTCGTGGAAATCGGGGATGAGAATATCATCCGGGAATTCTCCACCATCCACCGCGCTTCCGGAAAGGAAAAAGTAACCCGCGTAGGTAGCCATAACTATTTAATGGCTTACTCACACATAGCTCACAACTGCGTGGTAGGTAATTACGTGGTAATGGCTAACTGTGCATCCCTGGCCGGACACGTGGAAATAATGGACCACGCGGTCATCGGAGGGTTAGTGGGAATACATCAATTTTGCAGAATTGGCAAGCTGGCTATCATTGGGGCCTGCTCCAAGGTTTCCATGGATGTATGTCCTTACCTCAAGGCAGACGGACATCCGCTGAAAATATACGGGCTAAACAGCATAGGGTTAAAACGCAAAGGCTTTAGTAAAGAGACAATAAAAGCTCTCAAGAAGGCCTACCGGATAATATTTCGTTCTTCTCAGGCTCTCAAAGAATCACTGCAATTACTGGAGAAGGAAGAAGGTGACATTAAAGAAATACAGGAATTAATAGGATTCATTAGAACTTCTAAGAGAGGTTTCCACCGATGAGCAAGTGGGCACTTATAGCAGGAAAAGGAGTTATTTCTCATTACCTCAAAGATAAAATCGAGGAAAAAGGAGAATGCCTTGTGACCGTAGGTATTGTTGAATCCCCTCCCCCATTCTCTCCCCATTACTGGGTTAAACTGGGAGAACTCGCAAAACTTATCAGCCTTCTGAAGAAAGAAAAAGTAAAAAATTTATTTTTCTCTGGCAAAATAGACAAGCGGGAAATAATGGGTTACAACGCATGGGACAAATTAGCCCAGAATATTTTCGCCTCCCTGAAGAATTTCCATGATAAGACTATTCTCAATGGTTTGGAGAAATTACTGCTCCGGGAAGGATTTCTCTTTCCCGACCCCGGGAAATTCCTGGCTTCATGGCTGGCAGAAAAGGGAATACTTACCCGGAGAAAGCCTGATGAAGAAGAAGAAAAAGACCTGCGTATAGCCTGGGAAGCTGGTAAAATACTCTCTTCCCTGGGAATAGGGCATACAGTGGTAGCCAGGAATGGTACGGTTACAGCAGTAGAAGCCGTAGAGGGCACAGACGAGACCATACTTAGAGGAGGAAAGTGGGGAAAAAAAGGCGGGATAGCCAAAGTACCCCGTCCCGTTGAAGACCTCCGCTGGGACCCTCCTGCCGTAGGAATAAGAACGCTGCAGGTAATGCATAAGGCAGGCATAAAAGCCATGGCAATAGGGGCAGGAAAAACTATAATCATGGAGAAAGAAAAATTTCTGGAGATGGCAAATTCGCTGGACATAAGCATAAGCGGATGGATAAGGGAAAGTTAACCCTATGTACGACTTTTCTTTTGAATTTGAATGAGTGAAGGTACCTTAATGATGAATTTAGTAGCGAGTAGTTAGGGAGAATAGATTCCTGCCCCTCCGATATAAATCGGGGTTAGAAGCGGGCAGGGCATTTTATGGACAGTTAACGTTAAAAGTCGCACATGGTGTAAAATTAGTAAAATTTTAGCGGCCAGAGGTTAGGGTAAATGTTGCAAATAGGAATCGTAGGAGCAGGTGCACAGGGCAGGAAGCATGCCCGCAAATTAAAAGAATTAGGAGTAAAAATAAGCGGCATAGTGGATATATCTCCTGAGAGAGCCGAAGGGCTGGGAAAAGATGTGGAAGCACCGGTGCTTAAATCATTAAAGGAACTAAGGCAGGCATCCCAGGGAGTTATCGTTGCTACCCCCGCTTCTTCTCATTATGACATATCCAGATTTTTCCTCTCCGCTTCCCTCCCCATACTTATAGAAAAACCTTTTACCTTACGCTTATGGCAGGCAAAAAGACTCGTAGAATTATCCAGAGATAAAAAGGCCATTATAGCAATAGGTATGATTGAACGATTCCACCCAGGTATCCAGTTTCTAAAGAAAAAGATCTCTTCTCCCCGCTTTATAGAAGTACACAGATTGGGCCCTTTTCCTTACCGGGGTACAGATACAGGCGTAATAATGGACTTGATGATACATGACCTGGATTTAATAGTTTCCCTTCTCCGGGAGCCCGTAAAAAAAATCGAGGCACTGGGTGCATGCGTGATATCTTCTCACGAAGACATTGCAAACGTACGGATTACTTTTTCCTCCGGATGCGTGGCAAATATTACGGCTTCCCGGGTATCAGAAGAAAGAATCAGAAAGCTCAGAGTTTTTGAGCAGGGGGGGTACTTCTCTCTCAGTTTCCCGGAGGGAGAAATGAAAATCTACCGAAAAGAGAAGGAAAAGATAGTTAAGTACACCAAAACCTTCCGGAACCCAGATCCTTTAAGGGAAGAACTGCTGGATTTCATCAAGGCAATAAAAAATAATACCCAACCCCTGGTCAGAGGGGAAGAAGCCCTGGATTCATTAGCATTAGCCTGCAAAATCAGGGAAATATTGAAAAAATCTCTCTCATGAACTGGAAACTCACCGGATGGGAAGGCATTAACCTGTCAGTTCCCGAAGATTGGGAGCTCTCCTCTGTAGATGGCAACCGTGAGAAGGGAACCTTCTCCCTGGACGATGGGTACAGTATAAGGGTGGAGGTAGAGTGGGAGTACCCCAAATCCACCTTCTCCATGGAAAATCTAATAGAAAAATACATGAAAGAGCTGATTAAAAAAGGCAAGAATATTAAATGCAATATCGTAAAAATCAAAACTAACTTTTTTGCAGATAAAAGCGGAGCCATACTCCACTGGAAAAACCATGAAGAGGGTTATTCAAGCGTATCTTACTGCAAAAAGTGCGGCCGGGTACTCTTCCTGAGGGTCTATTTTCCGGACAAAAGGCGTAGTAAGGAAATTTTTACCCGCATATTAAATTCTCTCTCGGAACACCCTGAGCAAGGGCGGGAGACCTGGGCAATTTACAAATTGGTCTTCTCTGCCCCCGAAAACTTAAAAAGAATAAGTTCATCCCTCAAAGCAGGAGATATTACCTTCACCTTCCAGGAGACACAAGGAAAGGGAGAGATTTCTCTCTCCCAGATAGCCCTGGGAAATATTCTCCTGAAGAAGCAACCCCTTTCCGCCTGGACCAAAGAGAGAATGGGAGGGAAAATTATAGAAGAGAAACAGGAAGAAAGAGATAACCACTCTTACTTTTACTTCCGCTACAAAAAGAAGACACTTTCTCTTGCCTGGGAAAAAGGCGTTTCATGGTACTGTCCCATTTCCCGGCGGATTTTTCTGGTAACCGGAAATACTGATCCCTCCCTGCTTAAAATATATTGTCATCAGGAAAAATGAAGAAACTACCAATTGACCGGAAAACGTTGCTCAGCGCAAAGCCTCTCAGGAATACCCTGATTACCTGGGACGATAATGAAGAAGAACTGCAACTACGTGTTCCCATGAAACAAAGCAAACCTTCCAGGTTGTGGCGCTTTTTGTTCGGGTTTCCGGAGCAGAAAAATATCCACCTGGATTTACTGGGTTCAGAGGTCTGGAAAATGTGTAACGGTAAAAATTCTGTCCAGGATATTGTCAAATCTATCCAAGAACGTTATAATCTTAGCAGAAAGGAGGCAGAGGTCTCTACGCTGGAATATCTCAGGAAGTTAATGTCCAAACACCTTATAGGGCTTAATATTACGGGGAGGAAAATATGAATCAGGAAAAAGTGGGTAGGCAGATTGTTCTTCCTTTTTCCGTTTCTGTACGAATAAGTTTTAACTCTATGCGCATAAGACTGGGAAGGTCGTTCATTACCATCATGGGAATACTACTGACTATAGCATTCTTAATGTCAATCTTAGCTCAGGCATCTATCCAGAATGCTTTAATTTCCCGTGGCTCGCCTGCCATAGCGGCAAAAATAACAGTGGACGAAAGCACCCAGGCCCGCATGAGGTGGCTAATTTCTCTTTCGTTATTAGTATGTGCAGTGGGGATAACAAATTCCATGCTCATGTCTGTTACAGAAAGATACAGGGAGATTGGTACCATGAAATGCTTAGGTGCCCTGGACAGCTTTGTAATTAGATTGTTTCTGCTGGAATCACTCTTCCAGGGGATAGCAGGCTCTCTGCTGGGTATTATTATAGGAACCTTAGGGGTAACCCTGATAAGCCTGATAAACTACGGAAGTGAAGTACTCAGAGTATTTCCCCTTCTTGAGTTGTTCCGTTATATACTTTTCTCCCTGGTGGTGGGAATAGTCTTGACCACACTGGGGGCAATCTATCCTGCCTACAGGGCAGCTCGCATGGTACCGGCAGAAGCAATGAGAAGAGAAGAATAAAGGTAAGGGAATTATAATTTTTGAAATTAAGGAGGAGCGACAGAGGGAGGTAAAAAAATGCCAGAAGATATGGTAGTAAGAACAAGAGGAGTCAAAAGAATCTATCACCTGGGAAAAGTAGTGGTAGAAGCACTCAGGGGTATTGATATGGAAGTGAGAAGAGGGGAATATATATCCATAATGGGCCCTTCAGGTTCGGGTAAGAGCACCCTGTTCAACATGATTGGAGGGCTTGACAAGCCCAGCGAAGGAAGAGTTTACATAGACGAAGTAGATGTAGCTCAACTGGATGCCTACGAGTTAGCCTGGCTAAGATGTAGAAAAATAGGATACATCTTTCAAACTTTCAACCTCATCCCGGTAATGACTGCCCTGGAAAATGTAACTCTCCCCATGATATTTGCGGGAATGAGTCTTGATGATGCACGGGACAAAGGAGTAGAACTGCTGGAAAGAGTGGGGCTGGGTACCAGGGTACACCATAAACCTTTTGAGTTATCGGGAGGACAGCAACAGAGGGTAGCCGTAGCCAGGGCACTGGCAAATGACCCGGCAATCGTTCTGGCAGACGAACCTACGGGAAACCTGGATCTTAAGACAGGAAAAGAGATTATAAGTCTCTTAAAAACCATGAACAGAGAAAAACAGGTTACCATTATTTCTGCTACCCACGACCTGAAAATGATTGATGTATCTGACCGCATTTTCTGGATAAGAGACGGAAGAATAGAAAGAGTGGAAAGAAGAGCCGATGTTTCCATAGAAGTGGGTGAAATTGAAGGCGAATAAGCAGGATAATTCCAGCGTGGAGAGAAGTAATCGGAGCGGGGAAAAACTTGTTTCTTGAAAGAATAGCAACTTTTCTCTTTGCCATATGGATTGCCATCATAGTTGCCCTGCATATAGGAGTAGGCTACGGTACTTTAAGAAATCCTTTCTATATTCTGATTATCTGTGATTTTTCCCTTATTTTAATTCTTATTTTCTGGAGAATAACAAATACCGTCCGCTTTCAACAAATCAAGGATTTACAGAGAAAGTATCAGAAAATAGAACTTGCCCTGACTGACCGCACCCAGGAGAGTCATATATTATCTTTTACCCGCCGCTTAATTGAAAAATCGTCGGAAGGAAGAGGTCTTAAAGAAATACTGGAAGATATTGCAAAGGAGATAGAACAATTCTTCCCGGGCGATGTAGTATTCATGGAAGTATATTCGGAAGAGATAAACTTTGCCTTTCATTTCTATTCAAAGCCAGGGTTAGAAATCCCCGAGATTCTCAGGGAGGAGGTTATAGACAAAGCACAGGCTAAGCTAATTAACAATCTTGCCTCCTTTCCCAAATATAAAGACATGGCCCAAAACTTCTCTTCTCTTCTGGCCGCTCCTTTTGTGGAAAAGGGTAAAGGGATAGGTATCCTGGGCGTATTAACCCGCGAACTTTACGAGTTCACTCCGCGGGAATTGGAACTACTAAGCTCTATCACCCTGCATGCAGGACTAATCATTGAGAATACCGAGCTCCTGGAAAAAACCAAGTACCTCTCTATAACCGACGGATTAACCCAGGTATTTAACAGACGTCATTTTCAGGAGAAGCTCCAGGCTGAAATACAGAAGGCAAAAGAAACTCACCAGCCTCTTTCCTTAATCATAGGAGATATCGATAATTTTAAGTTCTACAACGATGCCCAGGGACATCTTGCAGGTGACGAAGTTCTCAAAACTATTGCAAATATTCTCAAAAAGAATACCAAGGGACAGGATATTGTGGCACGTTTCGGCGGGGAAGAATTCGTATTGATACTTCCCCGCACCGATAAAAAAAGCGCCGTGAAGCTGGCAGAGGACCTGAGGGAAAAAGTTTCAGAGTATGTATTTCCTGCAGAGGAAAAGATGCCCCAAAAGGATGTTACTATTACTTTCGGAGTGGCTACTTACCCTGAAGACGGTGATACCCCGGAAAAAATTCTCTCCATAGCAGACCAAAGACTTTACAAAGGAAAAGAGCAGGGGAAAAACCAGGTAGTGGTATAGGCTCCCTGAATGAATCAACCTAACCCCGCAAGTTTAAGCTCTTCTGCCCTGTGGCAGGCAACCCGGTGCAGGGAAGAAACATCCTGCAATTGGGGGATTTTCTTCTCGCATATCCCCCTTTTATAAATACAGCGAGGATGAAACACACACCCGGAGGGGGGAGAAATGGGATTAGGCACCTCTCCCTTGAGGATAATTCTTCTCCTTCCTTCCCCATCCAGCCGGGGGATAGCCTGAATTAAAGCCTCTGTGTAGGGATGCCGGGGTGAAAAGAATACATCCTCTGATTCTCCGCTTTCCACTATCCTTCCCAGGTACATAATCAATATCCTGCGGGAAAGATATTTAACTACTCCCAGATTATGGGAAACCAAAATATAGGTAAGCTTATACTCTTCTTTCAATTTTTCCAGCAGGGTTAAAACCTGGGCCTGTAGTGATACATCAAGAGCAGAAGTTGGTTCATCAAGAAGAAGGAGGGAAGGCCGGAGAATAAGTGCACGGGCTATGGCAATCCTCTGCCTCTCTCCCCCGCTGAATTGATGGGGAAACCTATAAACATGGGAAGGGTCAAGCCCTACACTAACTAAAATTTCTTCCACCCTATCTCTTAACTTGCTCCTGCTTAAAGAAGCATGAAGCTGGAGAGGCTCAGCCAGAAGATTCCATACCCGCATCCTCGGGTTAAGAGAAGAAAAGGGGTCTTGAAATACTATCTGGATAAATGGCCGCAACTTCACCAACTCATGATAAGTGAGTTCATTAAGGACATAAAAATTACCATTGCAGGAGAAAACAATCTTTCCTTCCGTGGGTGGCACAAGCATGCTGATACTCTTCAGGAGAGTGGACTTGCCACATCCGGACTCCCCCACTATACCAAGCACTTCTCCCTTCCCCATTGTAAAACATACTTTCTCCAATGCCTGGACATATCCGGAAACCTTCCTGAGAAACCCACGATAAACAGGAAAGTACACCCTCAGGTTTTCCACTTCCAGAACACTTTCTTGCTTACTCATAAAGCCAGCACCTTACCCAATGCCCATTCTCTACTTCCTTCCAGAGAGGCGGACGAGAGCAAATACTCATACGATAAGCACAACGGGGAGAGAAAACACACCCCACCGGCCTTTCCCAGGGCTGCGGAACACTGCCCTGCATACTCTCAAGCTTTTTCTTCCCTCCGCTCAGAGACGGAAGAGAGGCAATCAGTCCCTTTAGATACGGCTGCAACGGATTCTTCAGCAAATCCTTTACCTTGCCCTGTTCTAAAATCTCACCCGCATACATCACTATCATCTCCTCTGCCACATCATTCACCACACCCAGGTCATGCGTTATCAAAAGAAAGGCCATACCCATTTTTTCATTTAATTCTTTAATAAGTTCAAGTATCCCTGCCTGAATAGTAACATCCAGGGCAGTG
Organism: bacterium; assembly: GCA_027021085.1. Classification (GTDB taxonomy): domain Bacteria; phylum CAIJMQ01; class CAIJMQ01; order JAADFP01; family JAADFP01; genus JAADFP01. Next base: position 856 of record JALUVB010000280.1, on the reverse strand, counting down.
GTAGGCTCATCGGCAATAAGAAGGGAAGGTTCTAAAATTAGCGCCATAGCCAGCATAACCCTTTGCTGCATTCCTCCCGAAAGCTCATGGGGAAACCTGTTGTAAACATCTGCCGGATGCGGAAGCCCCACCTTCTCCATTATCCGAAGTGCCCTATCCCTGGCATCCTTTCTGTTGCAGCCGCGATAGATCAGGGGCTCTGCTATCTGATAACCCGCGGTGAGAGTGGGGTTGAGCGAGACAGAAGGCTCCTGGAAGACCATGGAAATTTCCTTCCCCCTTACTTTAAGCCACTCCGGAGAATCGGGAGAAAAGGAATGCAAAGGAAGAACCTCACGGGCAGTATGAAATAGAATCTCCCCCTCTTTCCTCTTTATTGCATAAGGAAGCAAGCCCATAAGGGAAAGAGCCGTAATGGTTTTCCCGCACCCTGACTCCCCTACCAGGCTTAACTTTTCCCCCTTCCAGATGGAGAAATCAAGATTACGGATAATGGGATAAGAAATCTCTCCCTGGAACTCGATGGTAAGTCCCTTTATTCTGAGAAGTTCTTTTTTCATAAGAATTCCTCCCACATTTTACCAGACTTTAGAGTACATATAGCCTATAAGCCCAGGACTCCTGTCTTAGCCCGCCTCAGGGAGAAGTATGCTAACCAAGAGTTGCGAGTTGTCCCCGATGTTCATCGGTCCCGGCGTATGTCGGCGCACCTATCCCCCATGTTAGACTATAGACCGTAGACTTTAGACATTAGACGGGAAAGACAGATGATATGGAGGACAAACTCACTATTTACTGTTCACTGTTTACTGTTTACTATCTTCCCCTCGCTACCCGCTACTCACTACCCGCTACT
>JALUVB010000279.1 GCA_027021085.1 bacterium | reverse complement strand
TTCTCCCCACCGGTTTCCTATCTCTCCCCTCACTACTCTCTCTATTCACTGCTTACCGTTTACTGTTCACTATTTACCCTTCTCCCTCTTCTGCTTACTTCAAGCCATTTTTAGACCAGTCAATAGCGGCCAGGAGTGCCCGGGCTTTGTTCACCGTCTCCTCGTATTCCTTCTCAGGCACAGAATCCGCTACTATACCGGCACCTGTCTGCACGAACAAACGATTCTGATAGACCATGATGCTCCTTATGGTTATACAGAAGTCAAGATTTCCGGCAAAATCAAAGTAGCCCACTGCTCCCGCATAAGGACCCCGGCGGGAAGGTTCCAGCTCTTCTATGATTTCCATAGCCCTTACCTTGGGAGCACCGCTCACTGTGCCGGCTGGGAAAGCAGCCCTTAAAACATCAAAGCCATCTTTCCCTTTCTCCAGCTTTCCCACCACATGGGAAACTATATGCATTACATGCGAGTACCTTTCTATGCCCATAAGTTCGGTAACCTTAACACTACCCCCCTCAGCCACTCTTCCCACATCGTTCCTGGCCAGGTCCACCAGCATGATATGCTCTGCCTTCTCTTTCTCATCAGAAAGAAGCTCTTTCTCTAACTCCTTATCCTTTTCCTCATTTTTACCCCGCTTGCGGGTGCCTGCAATAGGCCGGACCTCGATAAGATTATTCTCCATCCTTACCAGTACCTCGGGAGAGGCCCCCAGCAGCTTAACCTGGCCAAAGTCCAGGTAGAACATGTAGGGAGAAGGATTTATACTTCGTAAAGCCCGGTAAATAGCAAAGGGACTGCCTGCGAATTCCCCTTCCCATCTCTGGGAGATAACAGTCTGGATTATATCCCCCTGGTATACATATTTCTTTGCCTTTCGCACCGCATCTTCAAAACGCCTCCGGGCAAAATTGGATTCCAACCCTGAAAGGGAGATATCAGGGGAGACAGGAACTTCCTTCTCTAAAAGAGTGCTCATAATTTCTTCTGTGCGTTCTTCTGCCTTCTTCTGCCCTTCCTGCAAATCCGTCTCCCGCAGGTCAATAAAGGTAAGCACTTTTACCTTATGCGTAGCATGGTCAAATATTATAAGAGACTCCGGGATGATAAACATTGCTTCCGGGAAAGGGATATCCCGGGAGGCAATCTCCGGCAGCTTCTCCCAGCAGCGCACCATATCGTAGCTAAAGTATCCTACCAGCCCTCCCTGGAAACGCGGCAGGTCATCACTCCTGGTAAATTTGAGCTTGCCCATGAATTCCCTCAACTCCACCAGTGGATCTGATGAGGTTTTTACTTCCCGGTAGCCATTTTTCCCCTCGATGGTCAAAACCTTCTCCCGGTAAGTAATCTGGTAAAGGGGTGAAACCCCGATAAAACTATACCTTCCCCATTTCTCTCCTCCTTCTGCACTTTCCAGGAGGAAGGAGGGAGATTTACCGCATACCTTGAGGTATCCTCCCACGGGAGTTAAAGTATCAGCCAGAAATTCGTGGTAATAAGGAACGAGGTTTCCCTCGCTTGCTACTTTTCCCAGTTTCCCCATTTTAATGCTCCTAAGCTAAAATAAAAAAACCGCGAGGCATCTCTACCCCACGGCATACACCGCGGGAGCCGCTATGGAGAGGCTCTCACGGTCCTGATTTCTGGAGACCTACCCCATAACGACTAAGGGGCAGGCCACCACCTGTATATACTAAAAACCATACCCACTAATTATACCATAAAATTTTTGGAAAACTATAGAGGTTAAACCCGGGAGAAGAAAGGAGGTTGACACCTCATATTTTTTGCTATATAAAATTAAAAATGATTCTCATGTACCGGCTCCTGGCTGCTGTCCGGGGGAGCACCCCTTAATATTAGAAAGTTATGAATAGCCCGGTTAGGTTACTTATTACATCTTTACTCCTTACCACGGTATTGATACTTGCAGGCACTGCTTTTTCCCGGGCTGCTGACTTGCAGAAATTTCCCGGGGCAAGATTGTTAAATAATCCGGCAAATGACGGAGATAGCTTCTTTGTGGAAATGGGGGGAAGAACCCAATATGTGAGGCTTTATTTTATTGATTGTCCTGAAACTTCCGCGGATACCGAGAGTGATGCATGGCGGGTAAAAGAACAGGCACGCTATTTTGGCCTGGCCGATGTGGCACGTATAACTTATTTTGGCAACAAGGCAAAAAATTTTGTTGCCAGTAAACTTGCCAGACCTTTTACTGTTTATACAGCTTTTGCAAATGCAGGAGGGAGGTCGGCAAAGAAGCGGGTGTATGCGTTTATTATCACCTCAGAAGGAGATGACCTGGCCGGTTTGCTGGTTAAAGAAGGCTTAGCCCGCACGCGCGGTATAGGCAGAAAAACTCCTGACGGCATACCACGCGATGAAATGATAAAGAGACTTAGAGACATGGAAGTCTCAGCAATGTTGAAACGCATAGGCATCTGGTCGGAGAGCAATCCTGAGAGAATTGCTGAATTGCGGGCTAAACAGCGCAGTGAAGAGAAGGAATTGCAGGAAATACAAAAGCGCATCGAGGGGAAAACCGTCTCCCCGGAAGAATTAATCAATGTAAATACTGCCACTGCAGAAGAGCTGCAATCTATCAAGGGCATTGGCCCCGTACTTGCGAGGAGAATTATTGCAGGACGTCCCTATAAAACCGTAGATGATTTACTCAAAGTGAAGGGAGTAGGGCATAAAACGCTCCGGGATATTAGACCCTATGTTACAGTAGGTAAACAATAAAAGAGATACTACCCCAAGTGAGCAGGGAGTTGGTATCTTGGTAATCCAGGTTCCCTGGTAATCCTGGGAGACTGTCTCAGGAATAACCTAAAGCATAACCCGCTCTACTGTCATGCCCACCTGCCCTTCCCCGACATCCGTCAGGAGAGCAGGCACCCAGATAGTCAACAAATATTTCCCACCTCTTACATCTTACAAAAAAGAGATGCCTGAGACATCCTTTCGCAAGCCGTAGGCAAAAAAAGATGGAAAATTATTCTCCCGGATGGTAAAATCTCTTGTGCTGAAAAAAGTTTTAGTTACTGGCGGAGCAGGATTCATTGGTTCACACCTCGTTGACCTCCTGGCAGAAGAAGGATACCAGGTTAAAGTACTTGACTCTTTCCACCCCCAGGTACATAAAGAAAAACCTTCCTACCTTAACCCTGCCTGTGAATACATTGAGGGAGACATCAGGGACAGGAAACTGCTCTCCTCCCTTGTCGCGGATACAGAAGGAATCTTTCATTTAGCCTCCCGGGTGGGCGTAGGGCAGTCCATGTATCAAATAGAAGAGTATGTGGATGAAAACGTAAGAGGCACGGCGGTACTCCTGGATATCCTGGCAAACGAAAAACATAACATTAAAAAATTAGTAGTGGCTTCCTCTATGAGTATATACGGTGAGGGTGCCTATAACTGCGATACCTGCGGCGTGGTGTACCCGGTAGAAAGAGAGGTCAGTGATCTGAGGCAGGGAATGTGGGAAATGAAATGTCCCCGTTGCAGAGCGGTAGTTCATCCTATCCCCACCCCGGAAGATAAACCCCTGTGCCCTACCTCTATATATGCCCAGACCAAGAGGGACCAGGAAGAAATGTGCCTCCTCATAGGGAAAACTTACGGCATTCCCACCGTGGCATTGAGATTCTTTAATGTCTTTGGCTCACGGCAGGCCCTTTCCAATCCCTACACCGGTGTGGTAGCCATTTTTTCTTCCCGCATTATGAACGGAAACCCACCCATAATCTTTGAAGACGGAAAGCAGACCAGGGACTTCATTCATGTGAAAGATATAGCAAAAGCCTGCTTCCTCTCTTACGAAAAGGAAGAAGCGGACTACCAGGTCTTCAACCTGGGAAGGGGTAAACCGGTGAGCATAGGAGAAATTTCCCGTCTGCTGCAAAAAATACTTAAAAAAGAAGTGGGGGAAGAAATTACCGGCAGATTTAGAAAAGGAGATATTCGACACTGTATTGCTGATATAGCAAAATTAAAAAAATTCCTTTCCTTTGAACCGCGTTACTCATTGGAGGAAGGAATGGAGGAATTACTCTACTGGATGCAAAAGGAACAGCCAGAAGATAACATTCTTAAAGCATTACAGGAGCTTGAAGGAAGGAGGTTAGTAGAGTGAAAGCGTTAATCTTTGGCGGAGCAGGATTCATTGGGGCGAACATGGCACATAAAATCCTGGAAGAGGGAGGAGAAGTAATAATTGCTGATGACCTCTCGCGTGTGGGAAGCCGGCTGAACCTGGAATGGCTACGCGGGAAAGGCAAAATGCGCTTCTTCCAGACAGATATCCGGCATTATCCCGAGGTAAGGGAAATAGTGCATGTAAATAAAGATGTGGATGCAGTCTTTCACTTTGCTGCCCAGGTGGCAGTTACTCTTTCTGTAGACAACCCCAGGAAGGACTTTGAAATTAATGCCCTGGGCACATTCAACCTACTGGAAGCAGTAAGAGAGGAAAACATAAACCCTCCTTTTGTCTTTTCTTCCACCAATAAAGTTTATGGCGGAATGGAAAGGCTGAGAATAGAAGAAAAAGAAAAGAGATACATACTTCCCGATTACCCGGAAGGCATAAGCGAAGATTTTCTCCTGGATTTCCATTCTCCCTACGGCTGTTCCAAGGGCTGCGCAGATCAGTATGTGCGGGATTATGCCCGGATATACGACATGAACACAGTAGTTCTGCGTCAATCCTGTATCTACGGCCCCCGTCAATTCGGCATTGAAGACCAGGGCTGGGTAGCCCATTTCTTCATCTCCACCCTGCTGGAGAAACCGCTTTTCATCTACGGCACCGGTAAACAGGTGAGAGACCTTCTTTACATAGACGACTTAATAGAACTGTGCTGGAAATGCAAAGACAACATAGATAAAGTAAAAGGAGAGATATTCAATGTGGGCGGCGGAAAAGACAACACCCTTTCCCTCCTGGAATTACTGGACATAATGGAACAAAAAAATATCAAGCCGAACATCTCCTTTGCCGAACCTCGTCCTGGCGACCAGGCAGTATTTATCTGCGATATAAAAAAAGCCAGGGACAAATTAGGATGGGAGCCCCAGGTTAAGGTGGCAGAAGGCATAGATAAACTCGTGGACTGGATAGAAAATAACCTGGATACCGTGCGTTTAGCCTTCGGTACCTCCGCTTGAGCCTGTTTTCGATATTGTCTCGTCCCGTATTTGCCGGGCGGTATTGCCCTTTAACTTAATATCACCAAAAGAGAGCTTGCAGACTCGGGTTTCTTGTGCTTCCCCTTTTTGGGCTGGCCTGCCCGCGTGCCCTATCCCCACCACCTGCAATAAAACTTCCTTATTCCAATGTTCTCAAGAATTTGAGAATAGATACGCCTCGGCTGGTTAACTTGTGTCTCACGCTGGTGCCGGCGGACCGTTTCATTACCAGCCCTGCAATTGACAGTCTTCTTACATGCTCAGATGCGGTTTTGAGGTTGATATTCAGTATCTCTGAAATTTCATGGAGGGATAGCTCCGGCTGTCTTTCCAGGAGGTCCAGAATCTGGATGCGGCGGTGGTTTGCCACTCCCTTCATAATTCTTTCCAATCGCCTGTAATCTTTTGTCATGTTTATCTCTCCTGGGAACTGCGATATTTTACCACATTTCTTCCTTATTCCAATATTCTTAAGAATTTGAGAATAAGGAAGAGCGATGCGGTTTGGAGATCATTTTTATTATTTCTCCCGGGA
>JALUVB010000278.1 GCA_027021085.1 bacterium | reverse complement strand
TTTGTTCCCAGGCTTGCAAGGATAAGTTCAGCGGGGAACCTATGAAGTACATGAAAATGAAAAAGGAAACAAAGAAGGGAGGTTGTTGTGGGTGAGATTCCCCAGTGGTTTTTAATGGAATAAGGAAGAAGGAGGTAAATCATGTTTTATTATGACCCGGTTTGCGGAAGAAAAGTTAACAGAAACAAGGCTTATGCCAGGGTGGAATATGAAAGCGAAACTTATTATCTTTGCTGTCCTAAGTGCCAGGCAGAATTTGAGAAAGAACCTGAGAAACATATAAAAAAAGGAAAACATAAAAAACACAGGCATCATTAAGGTTTTAAAAGGGGGTGAAGTAACATGTTTGGCAGAGTGAAAGACCCTGTATGCGGCATGACAATCAAAAAAAATACCGCTATCGCTGCCTGTAAATACAGGGGGAAGGTTTTCTACTTCTGTGCCCAGAGCTGCAAGGAGAGATTCGTTGCTGATCCCAGGAAATATGTAGGTGTTAGGCGGGATAGCACGGTAAAGCGGACAAAGTGAATAGAGACTGCTACACGGTAGTCCCTCTCTGGTGGGAGTGTAGAAGTTTATTGAAGGTTTTTTATCTTCCTCTTCCCAAGATATAGAGGGTAAATTAATATGAGGAGATTGATAGATATTATCATTCGCCGTAGGGGTATAGTAATAGCTTTGCTTATTGTGCTCACTGTAATCCTGAGCTACGAGATGCTCAGGGTGCGTATGAACGCTGATTTCACCACCTATCTCAGACAGGATGATCCTTTAGTCCAGCAGTTTAACTACATTGGTAAAGAATATGCCTCCAAATCTGTGGCCCTGGTGCTTATCCAAACCGAAGATGTTTTTACTCCGGCAACCCTAAAATTAATTCGTGACCTTACCGATGCCTACGAAAAATTAGGGGAGATTGCTTATGTTACCAGCCTCACCAATGTGCTCGACTTTAAAAGTACAGAATGGGGATTAGAAGTGGGTAAACTTATCCAGGAAGGAAAGATTCCTGATAACAGCAAGGAATTGCAAAAACTGAAAAAATACGTTCTTTCCAAAGAGATGTATGTGAAAAACCTTGTTTCTGCAGATGGAAAATCAACGGTTATTGTGGCTCGTCTTAAACATGGGGTATACGAGTTCGGAGTAACGGAAAAAATAAAAAAGATAACCGAGTCCATTGCTCCTTCTTCGGAGCGAATCTCCTATGGGGGGATGCCTTTTTTAATGTCCAACATGACCCTGCTCATTATAGATAATCTGAAGCGCCTGGAACCGATAATGCTACTTCTTATGCTTGGAATACTTTTTCTCAGTTTCTTTAGTCTGGCAGGGGTATTCTTACCGCTGGTGGTAGTGGGCTTCAGCGTTATCTGGACTATTGGGCTGATGACTGTATTTAATCTCTCTTTAAACCTTCTCACCGGTCTTGTGCCAATTATTCTTATAGCCATGGGTAGTGCTGATGGTATTCACGTGATGCGAAGGTACTACGAAAAAAGGGGAAAGGGTTTAAAACCTACGCCAGCGATTAAAGAAACTTTTGCAGAGTTGGCGGTTCCTATTGTCATCACTACTTTTACCACCGTGATTGGTTTTTTGTCTTTAATGATTTCAAATTTCTCCATCATAAGAGAATTTGGCCTGGTTACTGCTCTGGGTATATTTGTAGCCTTGATAGTGACTTTTCTTCTTTTTCCCGCACTGCTTTCCTTTACTCGCGTCAGAAAAAATTTTCGTCACAAACCTGCCTCACATGTGGAAAACAGGTGGATGGAATGCTGGGCAGAAATTGTTTTTAGAAACCGGAAGCTTATTCTATTTTCCTCTGCGCTAATAGTGGTTGTCTCTGCAGTAGCTATCCCTCGGATTAGTAAATCTGTGGATTGGACTCTTTGCTTGAAAAAAGGCAGCAAAGCCCACCGGGCTGAAATGCTTTTGAGGCGGGATTTCGGAGGAACCCTGCCTGTGCAGGTATTGGTGAAGGGAAATATTAAGGACCCCTTTACCCTGAAACAGATGAGGTTTGTGGAGCGTTATCTGGGGACGGTGCCCTCTGTGGGAGAAACCCAGTCCATGGCTGGCGTAATCAGCGAAATGAACAGGGTGCTTAATGGGCGCTACATAGTGCCAGAGAACAAAGAAGGGGTAGCCAACCTGTGGTTTCTACTGGAAGGAAAGGATATTCTGGAACAGCTGGTTAGAGGAGATAAGAAAGAAGGGCTGATACGGGCGAAGCTGGCTACCTGGGATACAGGAACTTTGACTGAAGCGGTGAATAGCATAAATAAATTCATATCTACTCTTCCCAAAAAGATGGTAATTATTAATTTGGATAATATGCCTCCTGCCAGCCGGAAAGTTTTGCTCAGACTGCGCGGCAAAAGGATTACCACTAACCTGATGAGGGATATTGAGAGGAGGGGAATACAGGTTAAGAGGGAAAAGGTTAACGCGGCAGTTAGAACTGCTCTCCTGGGGGAAGGGTTGTCGGAAGATAGTTATGCGGTGGTGAAAGAGAAACTCAGGGAGTATCTTCTGAGCGATGAGTCCGAGGTAGAGGCAATTTCGCCGCCCCAGGCAGCTCTCCTGGCAGAAAAGATTACGGGAGAGCTTCGAAAGAACGGCAGCATCAAAAGGGCTCAGGTTTTGGCTATTCTTCAGTCCGCTCTGAAGGGAAATAGAAAAGACGATGTGAATGAACTATCCCAATCCCTGAAAGTGGTAGCGGAAGAGGTAGCGGGAAGAGCAAGAGTTGCCTATGTTATGAAGCAGATAAGAAAAGCTCTTCCTGCTGGTTCTGCTGGCATCATTGACTTTTTCCGGGATATTAGAGGTGACCTATGGGAGATGAACGAGAAACTTATTGCTTTAGGAGTAAATGAATACCGGAATCTTCCGTTGATTCCCGCCTCTTCTGAAGTAAGAGAGATCTCTGTTTCTTTTGAGAATACCGGCCTTGCAGCGGTTTTGAAAAAGATGGAAGAAGAACTTGTTCCTACGCAGGTGCTCAGCCTTTTTATTGCTCTTATCCTGGTAGCAATAACTCTATCCTTTATATTCCGTTCACTTAGCTTAGGAGCTATCGGAATAATTCCCATCAGTTTGACTATCCTGGTAAATTTTGCAGTCATGGGCTATTTTAAGATAGGGCTGGATTCTTTCACAGCAATGATAGCCTCTGTAGCTATTGGACTGGGTATAGATACTGATGTGCATTTTATCTCTGCTTTCAAGAGAGAATTTTCTCGCCAGGGAGACGAGCTGAAGGCGTTGAAGAGCACATTTTCTACCACGGGCGTGGCTATCTTGATAAATGCCCTTACCGTGGGCCTGGGATTTGCTGTACTTCTCCTGGCAGGAGGACAGCATATAAGGAGGTTTGGTGGGCTGGTGGCACTCACGGTCCTCTTGAGTGCTTTTTTTACCTTTACAATTTTGCCAGTGGTTATCCTTCTGGTAAAACCGAATTTTTTAAGGAGATGAAGATATGAGAAGGTTGAGCATACTTTTGCTGGTGGTTGTGTCTCTCCTGTTTGCCCGAAATCTATTGGCCTTGAGTGGGAATGCGATTTTGAAAAAGGTAGAAGACACCATGAATGCTCCCCGTGACCGGATAGTCACAGAGAGAATGGTGCTTATTAAAGCAGGTGGGTCAGAGAAGGAACGAACTATCAGGTTCTACCAGAAGGGAAACAGGAAGAGAATGGTGGTATTTTTATCCCCGGCTGATGTTAAGGGGGTTAGCTTTCTCTCGCTTTCCAGGGAGAGGATGTATCTATATCTACCCGCCTTCCGTAAGGTAAGGAGAATAGCCTCCCATATTAAGGGAGAAGATTTTATGGGAACAGATTTCTCCTATGAAGATATGGCTGAAACTGAGTATACAAAAGATTACACTGCAACGCTAATAAAAGAAGATGATAGTCAATATGTGTTAGAGCTCAAGCCCCGCTCCAAGGCAGATGTCAGTTATTCAAAAAAAATAATTTGGGTGGATAAGAAGACTTTTGTTTCCACCAGAGGCGAGTACTACTCCCGGACGGGAGAATTAATCAAGGTAATAAGGGCCGAGAATATAAGGCAGGTGGATGGGTATTGGTTCCCCATGAAAATGACCATGAGGACAGTGATAAAGAATCATCAGACAATCTTGGAGGTGATGGAGATTAAGCACGATGTGGGACTTGCAGATAATTTTTTCAGCGAAAGAAATTTGAAGAGGCAGGCGCGGTGAGGAATTGTTTAATACCGTTATTTTGCTTACCTGTTTTTCTTATTCTTACTGCCACTGGGGAAATAAACGGGGAAGTAGAAACAGGCGGTTTCCTGGAAACGGGGACCTACTTTGATATAAATAGGGGAGCACCGGAAGGAAATACCTACGCCAGATTGAGATGGGAAGCAAAGACTGAGATCTCTTCGAATATATTCTCTTTAATCAGCCTGGACCTGCGTTACTATAATTTTCCCGGGTTGGAGGAGCTATCCTCTGTAAATGAGATAGAAAGCAGTTACCCCCTTGATTTGCTTCTCTGGGAAGCTTATCTGGAAATAACGCAATTCGTCTGGAGTAATCTGGACTTGAAAGTAGGTAAGCAGAGAATTGCCTGGGGCACTGCAGATAAGTTCAATCCCACGGATAATTTGAACCCGGGTGACTTCCTGGACCTGGGGGGAAAACTTCCCACCTATGCGCTCAAGGCTGATTACTACCTGGGGGATTACATAATAACGGGGGTATGGCTTCCTTACTTTGAACCGGTTCATCTTCCCCGGGGTGGGGTTAAGTTTCTTTTTGGTCTGGTCCCTGATAAAGTCAATCTCCCGGACAAAACCTGGCAAAACAGCATGTTTGGGCTGAAATTAAAGGGGATAGCTTTCAATTGGGATTATTCGTTAAGTTATTTTAGCGGATATGACGAGTTGCCTGTCTATTTTGTAGAAAACGGCAAGCTGGAAATAGGTTTCCCCAGGATGGAAGTTATAGGGTTTGATTTTGCCGGGGAAATTCGTTCTGTTGGCGTATGGGGCGAGGCGGGCTTCTTTCGTGAAAAAGAGGAATCTGGTTCTGTCCCCGGATTTCACGAGGAGCAATTTTTGAAGTACACGCTGGGGATGGATTATACTTTCGAAAACGGAATTTATGCGCAAGCACAATACGTACACGGATTCATAATGGAGAGGGGCAGGGATAACTTGCACGATTATCTGACAGGCAAGGTAGAGAAGAGATTATTAAACGATGAGATTACTCTTTCCCTGAGTGGAATCCTGGAGGCAAAGGAAATGGGGGATATTGCGGGAAGTTACGCCACGGGATTTTTCCCTGAAATAACCTACCGGCCTGTCGATAATCTTCAGTTTATACTGGGTGCATTTTTCCTGAATGGCAAAAGAGGCACGCTCCTAGGAGACTGGAAGGAGTTTGACCAGGTATACTTCAAGATAACGGTAGATTTCTGAGAAATCCCATGTGCTCAGTAATGGGGTAGTAAGCAGTGGTGGTAAATGAATAATGAATCTGCAGCAAAAACCAATCTGCCTGTCATACCCGCCTGCCCTCCTCCCGGAGGGCAGAAGTTCCCGGCAGGCTGGTTTCGTGGATTTCCAGCCGGTAAATTTGCCCTTTCCCTTTCTATACGGGAGGAGAGCGTGGAAGAAATGGGGTGCGTCAAAAATCTTTCCGCCCTTTCAATACGGCGATTTTATGGCGAAATGCATAATAATTACCCACTTGCCCT
>JALUVB010000277.1 GCA_027021085.1 bacterium | reverse complement strand
TTTACCTGGGAGAAGACAGATAAGGCAGATTTCTTCAGAAGCGAGGTTGGGTTATGAAGTACTTTGTTAAAGATTTATCTCTATCAGAAGAAGGGAAAAGGAAGATTGAATGGGCGGGCAGGAGGATGCCTGTCTTAACCCTTATAAAGGAAAGGTTCAAAAAGGAAAAGCCTTTGCAGGGATTGAGAATAGGTTGCTGTCTTCATGTGACCTCGGAGACGGCAAACCTGGTAATTACCTTAAAAGAGGGGGGAGCGGATTGTTATCTTTGTGCTTCTAATCCTCTTTCCACTCAGGATGATGTCTCTGCTTCCCTGGTAAATGATTATTCCATCCCGGTTTTTGCCGTAAAGGGAGAAAGCAAGGAGGAGTATTATAAGGGTATAGAGGAGATTTTAAATGTAAAGCCTCAGATTACCATGGATGATGGAGCAGACCTTATCTCAACCTTGCATTCTTCTCGTAAAGAACTGCTGCCGCAGGTCCTGGGAGGAACAGAAGAAACCACCACGGGAGTAATAAGGCTAAAAAGCCTCTCCCGGCAGGGAAAACTATTCTACCCGGTAATAGCGGTGAATGATGCCTATACCAAGCACCTGTTTGATAATAGGTACGGAACGGGGCAGTCCACGATTGACGGAATATTGAGGGCAACGAATGTGCTTCTGGCCGGGAAAAAAGTGGTGGTATGTGGTTATGGATGGTGTGGAAGGGGAGTGGCAATGAGGGCAAAAGGTATGGGAGCAATAGTTATGGTGGTGGAGAGCAACCCCCTGCGGGCTCTGGAAGCGGCGATGGATGGTTTCTGGGTTACCAATCTGGAGGAGGCCTCTCCCATAGGGGATATATTTATTACCCTTACGGGAGATATCCATGTGTTAAGGGACATACACTTTAGGAAAATGAAGGATGGTGTCATGCTGGCAAATTCCGGACATTTCAACGTGGAGATTGATATAGAGGCGCTGGGGAAAATGAGTGTCGCCCGCAGGAAAGTACGTGAGATGGTGGAAGAATTTCTTCTCCCCGAGGGAAAAAAGGTATATGTTCTGGGAGAAGGGAGATTAATTAATCTTTCTGCGGCCGAAGGACACCCGCCGGAAGTTATGGATATGAGTTTTGCCAATCAGGCATTATCAGCCGAATATCTCTGGAAAAACAGGGGATTGAAGGTGGAAGTACATCCGGTGCCTCAGGAAATAGATGAAAAAGTGGCTGAGTTGAAGTTAGCTTCTTTAGGTCTTAAAAGAGAAGTATTAACCTCTGAGCAGGAAGAATACCTTGCTTCCTGGGAATTGGGTACTTAAGGAGGAAAGATGAAAACGTATAAAATAGCGGTTATTCCAGGAGATGGAACCGGACCGGAAGTAGTAAGGGAAGGAATTAAGGTTTTAAAAAGTGCAGCCCGGGCAAAGGATTTTGCTCTGGATTTAAAATACTACGATTTCGGGGCTGAGCATTACCTGAAAACGGGGGAGACTCTTCCCGATTCAGCTATAGAAGAGTTCAAAGAAATGGATGCCATATTTTTAGGTGCCATAGGTGACCCCAGGGTTAAACCGGGAATACTGGAGAAGGGAATCCTGCTTAAGTTGCGGTTTTCCCTGGACCTTTATATCAACCTGAGGCCGGTTAAGTTATATCCCGGCGTCTGGACCCCTATAAAAGACAAGGGACCGGAAGATATTGATTTTGTGGTGGTGAGAGAAAATACCGAGAGCCTTTATGTGGGAGTGGGCGGCACATTTAAAACAGGTACCCCGGATGAGATAGCCCTCCAGGAGATGGTGGTTACCAGGAAAGGGGTAGAGAGGTGTATAAGGTATGCTTACGAACTTGCCAAAAAGAGGAACAGAAAGAAGAAACTAACCCTCTGCGGAAAGACCAACGTGCTTACCCATGCCTGGGGATTGTGGGAAAGAGTTTTCCATGAGGTGGGCAGGGAATACCCGGACATAGAGAAGGATTATGCGCATGTGGATGCTACATGTATGTGGATGGTGAAAAACCCGGAATATTTCGATGTGATAGTCACCGACAATATGTTTGGAGATATAATCACTGACCTGGGAGCCATGATTCAGGGAGGAATGGGTATTGCGGCAGGAGGCAACCTGAATCCGGAAGGAGTTTCCATGTTTGAGCCTATCGGAGGCTCAGCTCCCAAGTATACCGGTAAAAATGTCATCAACCCACTTGCGGCTATCTCTGCGGGTATGATGCTGCTGGAATTCCTGGGAGAAGAAGAGGCAGGAAGACTGGTAGAGAATGCTATTATGAAAGTAATAAGAGACCACCTGGATTCTCTCTCTGCAGGCAGAATGGGGCATTCAACCACAGAAGTAGGGGACATGGTCTCCGAGTACGTCTTGAATCCTCCCACGGACTAATTAATCTCGTTTTTCCTGTATAATATAAGAGGTGAGATTGCGAATGGTAAGTTATCAAATGGCAGCGGGGGCGTATACTAAAGGGGGAGGATAATTTTGCAATTCACAAAAAACTTATGGTAGTTTCCCTCCGAATAGCATCACTGATACAGAGAGTTACTTGATAGATGGGTAACATAACTCTTAAACTTTCTCCTATAACGCAGGAAGAGTCTGTTAATCTCTGGGGCAAACACGATGAATTTATGCGTCAGATGGAGAAAGAGTTTAATGTTAAAATAATCGGAAGGGGAAGCGAACTTTCCCTCATAGGAAAAGAGGAAGATATTGAGAAAGCTATTTCCTTGATAAAAAAGTTGCTGAGGGAAGTAAGAAAGGGGGAAAGAATTACCAAGGAAGAAGTTAAAGAGGTTTCCAGGAGGTTAAAAGAAGGGAAAAGTGGGGAGGTAATCCGGATAGAAGTATTCACCCGAAGATTTATCCGGCCTAAAAATGAAGCCCAGGAGAAGTACGTCAGACAAATCCTGGAAAATGATATAGTTTTTAGTATAGGGCCTGCTGGAACAGGTAAGACCTATCTTTCTATGGCGATGGCAGTGAATTTCTTAAAAGCTAAGAGAGTAAACAGGGTGATATTGGTAAGGCCGGCTGTGGAGGCGGGGGAAAAGTTAGGATTTCTTCCGGGTGACCTCTACCAGAAAATCTCACCTTACCTGAGGCCTTTGTATGATGCTTTGTATGATATGATAGAAGCTGACCGGTTGAAGGAGTATCTGGAAAGAGGGATAATAGAAATTGCACCTCTTGCTTATATGAGGGGGAGAACTTTCAATGATTCTTTTATTGTTCTGGATGAAGCCCAGAATTCCACTTCGGAACAGATGAAAATGTTTCTTACCAGGTTGGGTTTTGATTCCAAGGTGGTAATTACCGGGGATATTACTCAGGTGGATTTACCCAAGAAAACTGTTTCCGGGCTTATTGAAGCAGAAAATATTTTGAAGGGGATAAAAGGAGTGAGCTTCATGTATTTCAGTGAAAGGGATGTGGTAAGACATCCACTGGTACAGGAGATTGTCCGCGCCTACGAAAGGGCTAAAATAGAAAGCAGTGAGGCTTAATTTGCTAAGAAAAATCAAGATTCTATTCAGAAGAAGGCGTGCGCAGCCCATAGTAAAGGGGAAAACCGGACAGAAAGCTAAAGTAGATAAAAGCTGGTTGGTGGGGGTATGTTTTTACCTTTTTTATCTTATTCTTCTCTTCCTGGAGTTTTCTCCCTGGATTGGCTGGGCTGAGAGAGGGGAGAAATTTGTGGGAGCCGCAATACTGTCAGGTATTATGATATTTTTATTGTTAGGCTATTTGAATCGTTACAAAAAAGACGTAATTTCGTACGGCTCTCACCTGGGACTTTTTCTCCTGGTAAATATTTTTGTTACCTATCTTTCCTGGGGGATTTGGAGAGTATCTGGATCATATTATTTCCTTCCTATTCCGCTTCTGGGATTTCTGCTTACTCCTTTCCTGGGGGTAGGGGTTTCTTTCCTGGGGGTTATCCTGGTCTCCTTTGTGATTTCTTTGTTGGGCTTGCCTTCCTGGGATATTCTTGTTTATGGTGTGGTAGGAGGAACAGTCGCCACCCTGGCAGTATCCTATACCCATAGGCGAATGGAGATACTAAAGGCAGGCCTGGTGGTGGGGATATTCTCTTACTTTACGATTCTGATGCAGGGATTCCTGCGGGGAGGCGAGTGGAGGGAATTGATGAATCTCTCTTTCCTGGGGTTGAGCAATGGTGTCATATGGTCTCTTTTTACCTTTGGTATGCTGCCTCTCCTGGAGCATATCTTTGGACTGGTTACTGATGCCCGTCTTTTAGAACTTTCCGATATTAACCATCCTCTCCTGCAGAAATTGCGAAAAGAAGCACCGGGTACTTTCCAATCTTCCCTGATGACAGCGGTGCTTACTGAAGCAGCGGCGGAAGCAGTGGGAGCAAACCCGCTGTTGGCCAGAGTGGCAGCTTATTACCATGATGTGGGTAAATTAAAGAATCCCCAGTATTTTACAGAAAACCAGAAATTGAAAAACAATAATATCCATAATCGAATAAATCCCAGTTTGAGCGCCCTGGTACTTTTAAATCATGTTAAGGAGGGAGTGAACCTGGCCAAAAAGCACCATCTACCCAGGGTGGTAATTGATATTATACGACAGCATCACGGAACTACGCTGGCCTCCTTCTTCTATGATAAAGCAAAAAAGAGTGCGGGAGAAGAGAAGGTAAGAGAGGAAGATTTCCGTTATCCCGGCCCCCTTCCTGCCAGCAAGGAAGCAGCAATTTTGATGCTTGCTGACGCAGTAGAGGCAGCTTCGCGTACCCTGGAAGACCCCTCCCCCTCTCGTATTCGCAACCTGGTGGAACGTATCATTAATGAGAAGATGGAAGATCACCAGCTGGATAAAGCTCCTTTGTCGTTAAAGGATATCCATGCAATTAAAGAAAATTTCATCAAGAGTCTCCAGGGCATTTTTCATACCCGGGTAGAATATCCGTCCAAGGAAGCAGAGAAAAAGTGAAAATTATAAAAGATACTGCTTGCGATATAGATATAAAAATGCTCAAAAAGTGCGGAGAATGGGTATTGGGGAAAATAGGGGGTAAGGACAGAAGGATAAACGTACTGATTACCGGAGATGAGAGAATAAAGGAATTGAACAAGAGATTCAGAGGAACGGATTCTTCCACAGATGTGCTGGCTTTTCCCTATCATGATAAAGATCTCTGGGGAGAGATGGTATTATCTATGGACAGAATTAAAGAGAATGCGCTAAAATACGGGGTAAAAGAAGAGGAAGAGATTCTTAGAGTGCTTATCCATGGAATACTTCATTTATTTGGTGAAACTGATGCTGCCGAAACGGAAGCTCGTAGAATGATCAACCGGCAGGAATCTCTTCTTAAGGAATTTTTACAAACACAAGGGAGGGGGGAAGTTCCCTTTGGATGACCCAGTGATAGCAGAAGGGATTCTTTTATTATTCCTGCTTCTTCTTTCCGGACTGTTTTCCGCCTCTGAGACGGCTCTTACCTCTTTGGGTAAGTTCAAGATAAAGCATTTACAGCAGATAATGCCTGCCAAGGCAAAAATTCTTTCCCACTGGCTTGAAGACCCGCACAAAATTTTGACTACCATACTGGTGGGAAACAACCTGGTTAATATATCTGCTTCCACTCTGGCTGCTTCCATAAGCATGAAGATTGCCCGGGCCAGAGGTTTTACCGATGCCCGGGCAATGGGAATTTCTATCGGGGTGATGACTTTCATCATTCTTATTTTTGGGGAGATTGTTCCAAAGATAT
>JALUVB010000276.1 GCA_027021085.1 bacterium | reverse complement strand
AACATGGGGGAATAGGCGCCCCGGCATGCGCCGGGACAGGGAACTGGCAACTAATAACTCACAACTCACAACCCTTCCCGTATATCCAGGCAGGAGCATACTAAAGCTTTGACAGGAAAGAAGGCAGCAGGAGTAGGCCCATATTTCCCGCGATATGGAATATCAGGGGTGCCCAGAGGGAGTTAAACCTATCTTTCAGGAGGCAGAAAAACACTCCCCCGATAAACGGTATTAATAAAAACAGCCAGGAATAGGGATGCAGTAGAGAGAAAATCAGGGAGGAGAGAACAATTGCTATCCAGGTGCGTTGTCTCTCCTTGAGAAATTCGTAAAGAATGCCCCGGAACACTATCTCCTCTACCAGGGGAGGGAGGCTGGGATAAACAATAAGCAGTACCCTTAAATTTTTAGGGAGAGGCCAGGTAAATTCCCGGGGGGAAATTTTAAAAAGGAGGAAGATAATTATAAATGCGGCCGAGCCGAGCACAAGGGAAGCAATTATCCCGCCTCTCATCCCTTCCCTGAAGTTTGTCAGGCCTACGGCACGAAAATTTACCCCCTTGCATTTGAGAAAAAGCGCGATGAATACCATATCCACTCCTCGCAGGTAAAATGTGAAGAGGTAGGGAGAAATTCCGGAAAAGAGCTTGTTCCAGAGAAAATTCCCCGCCAATTCAATTGAAATAAGCCCCAGGAACAAGCTGGCTATTTCTTTACCTTTCCAGCGAAGATACTTTTCCATCCCATCCTTTATGTCGGAGTTTGAGCCAGATGGCATATCTTATATACCACCTTTTTTCCCGCAGAAGAATTTCCCGCAGGATTTTGTCTGCACCCGGGCCCTGGTAAATTTTTTCTAAGGCAGCAAATGCTATGTAATAGTTGGGGGAGAATACCGCGCTTTTCAGTTTATCCGGGGTAGCGGGAAGAGGAGTATTTTTTCTCAGGGGGAGAAATAGAAACAGGGTAACAAGCATCAGGAGAATACAGGAGTAAAACTTTATTTTATTTTTAGAGAAATAATAAAGGGGAAAGGAGATAAAAGTAGCCAGGAACAGGGCAAGGTAAAGAGGGGAGAATACAAACAGGGAAATGGCCAGCAGTGTTCTCAGTATCCTGATAGGCAGGGAAGGTGAAACCCGGGAAATTTTCTTTTCTGTCTTTTCCCGGCCTTCCCAGGTAATCGCACCGGGAGAGTTGAAGATAATATCTGCTCCCCTGGGCGTGTTTTCTGCTTCGGGAGAGACGGTTTTTACCATAATACCGTTTCTTTTCGCCCATTCCCGAAAATTGCGGGGCGGAGAACCCGCAAAAAAAGCAAGTTTTTGCTCTTTTTCCCAGAAACCCTTTATCCCTTCCGCCGAGAGGAGTGTGTGTGAGTAATACCAGTTTATAATGATTCTCCCCCCGTTGCTTCTCGCCAGCCATCCCTCTCTTAAGTTTCTGTAGGAATCAGGATTATTCAGAAGGGGGAAAAGCGCCAGGGTTAAAAGGAAGAGGAAGTATGCATACTTTCTCTTTTTTATCACCCAGCCTGCCCAGCAAATGGTTCCCAGGAGAAAGCCCAGGGCAATAACGTAAAACAGGGAAGCGTTGAGAATGTAGGAAAAAGAAAAGCTGCGCAGAGTATCTGTGCTTACCAGGGGAAAATATCCCAGGCTTTCAATTATCCGGGTTTTGGAGATAAGGCGATGAAGGATGAGGTTTAGGTAAATGTAGAAGAAGGGAAGCAAAATCAGGGTAAAAAAAATTGAGAATGTCCACCACCTGCCTGCAGCTTCTTTCAGTTTTCTCATAATTGTACCGGGAAGTGGCGGCAGGCTATCCTGCAGTAGCTGGCTCTCCAGAGTTAAGGTGAAAAACAGCCTGAAACCTTACAAGTGTTTTTCTATCTCTTGCAATAATTTCTCTTTACTCAGCACTCCCACTAATCTTGCCACTTCATTGCCATCCTTGAAAAGTACTAAGGTGGGAATAGCCATTATCCCGTAACGGGAAGCAATGCCCGGGACCTCGTCCACGTTAACCTTGCCTACTTTTAAAACCCCTGCCTTTTCCTGGGCTAATTCTTCCACCACGGGACCAAGCATCCGGCATGGACCGCACCAGGGCGCCCAGAAATCTACCAGGACAGGAAGCGCAGAGGATAAAACCTCGCTTGCAAAGTTTTCTTCGTTCAAATCTATCGCCATTTTCACCTCCGGTTTTAAGTAAACTACTACAATGCCTTTATCCTGTCAAGATAACCTTACCGGGCGTTCCTCTTGGAATGACCGGTGGATCTGGATGGTTACGGCAAGAGTTTTAAGGGCATCAGGGTAATCGGATTTTATCTTCTCCGGCTTATTTTCCCTGATAGCCGAGAGAAAAGCGCGCTCTTCTTCCAGCATGGGGTCAGCATCAGAACTGCGCAGAGTTTTTGTGTTATTCTTTTCCACCGCTAAGCAGTTCCCCTGGTAATTAAGCATAAATCCCTTGCCCATTACCTCCAATCCGCTGTCAAATCCCTTCCATAGCCAGCTGCAGCTCAAGTTGCCGATAATTCCGTTTTTGAACTTTAGCAGGGTGGTGGAGGCGTCTTCTACGTCATATCCCGGGTAAATTTTATTATTTATACCTGCGAATTTATAGGCAAATACTTCTGCGATATCTCCCAGCAGGTAGCGCATTAAATCTACTATGTGGGTAGCCTGTTCGATTAACTGCCCACCGGAAAGCTCTTTCTTGCTGTACCAGCCTTTTCCTGCTCCGGGCACCTCTCCGAAATACTTGCCCCGCACCAGGGCAATTTGTTCCTGGCTGATAATTTCCCTGGCTTCTTCCACTATATCATAATACCTCAGGACATAGCCGGCTGCGGTAAGCAAATTTTTCTCCCTTATTTTGTCGGCGATTTCCCCTGCCTTCTCCAGGTCCAGGTGAATGGGTTTTTCCACGAAAAAGGGAATATTCTTCTCGATACAGAGAAGCTCCTGGTCACTGTGGGCAAAAGGCGGAATGCAAATATAACAGGCATCCACCTCTGTCTCCTCCAGCATTTTATGGTAATCTGAGTAGGCTTTACCTCCGTAAGTTGCAGCAGCTTTTCTGGCTCTTGTCTCCTCTATATCGCACATAGCGGCAAATTCTGCTTCCGGTATTTTTGCCAGTCTCTCCATGTGGGCAGAGGCAATTCCTCCTGTCCCGATAAAAGCAATCCTTATTTTCATGTGTTTCCTCCCCCATTTCCTGTTTTTATAGTTCCCATAGAATAAAAATGCCTATCTCCGGGACACCAGCTTTTCCATGTTGTCCAGCAAGAGATACATGCTCTGGTTTATCTCTCTGATATATTTTTCCCCTTCCAGCATCTCTTCTGCGGTTTGTATATATTTCCCCTCCACAATTTCATCCGCACAATTTTTTATCAGCTTCCTGATGCTCTCCCGGGAAGACTCCAGGTGGAATTGCAGTCCCACTACTCTTCCCTCGTATTCAAATGCCTGGTTTAGACATGCCTCGCTTTCTGCCGTCCGCCTGCTGCCGGGAGGAGTCTCAAATGTATCCCCGTGCCAGTGAAAAGCGATAAAATTTTTAGGCAGGTTTCGGAAGACAGGTGATTCAGTTGCTTCTGCAGTTAACGATACTTTGAACCATCCGATTTCCTTATGCTTATTTCTTTTAATGGTGCTGCCCAGGACATCGGCAATAAGCTGTGCCCCCAGGCATATTCCCAGGACCAGCTTCTCCTTGCGGATAGC
>JALUVB010000275.1 GCA_027021085.1 bacterium | reverse complement strand
TTCCTCTTCACGTATATAAGGAGCAGGGAAATGGCAGCAGGAGTAACCCCGGGAATGCGGGAGGCCTGTCCCAGGGTTTGGGGTTTAATGCGGGAAAGTTTTTCCTGGATTTCCCTGGATAATCCGGGGATGCATTTATAATCTATGCCCGGCGGTATCTTTATTTTCTCTATGTTTTGCAGTTTTCTAACCTCTTCTTCTTCCCTTTTAAGATACCCGTGATATTTTGCTTCTATTTCTATTGCTTCTTTTTCTTCTTCAGGAATATTTTTCAATTCAGGTTCTATCAAGGAAAGTTGCTCCAGGTTCATCTCCGGTCGGCGGAGAAGTTCTTCCAGGGTTAACGTATGCCGGAGCGGAGAAGTACCTATATTCTCGAGTCTTTTATTTGTTTCCCGGGAAGGGGAAAGAGTCTTTTTCCCCAGAAAAGAGAGCCATTTTTTTATCTCTTTTTCCTTTTTTTCTGTCTTTTTATATTCCTGCCGGGAAACAAGCCCCACTTCATATCCTCTGGGACGCAGCCTGAGGTCTACATTATCCTCTCTCAGAATCAACCTGTGTTCTGCCCGGGAAGTAAACATGCGGTAAGGTTCTTTTGTTCCCTTTGTTACCAAATCATCTATAAGCACCCCTATATATGCTTCCCACCTTTTAAGCAGGAATGGTTCTTTTTTCAGGACTTTCCGGGCAGCATTTATCCCCGCTATCAATCCCTGGGCAGCTGCTTCCTCGTAGCCAGTGGTGCCGTTTATCTGGCCTGCCAGGAAGAGGTTCTCTACAAGTTTTGTTTCCAGTGTAGGGAAAAGCTGGGTAGGTTCAACATAATCATGCTCAATGGCATATCCCGGTCTTATTATCTCTGCATTTTCCAGCCCGGCAATGGAATGAATCATCTCTTCCTGCACATCTACCGGCAAAGAGGTGGAAATGCCGTTAGGATAGATTTCTACCGTGTCTTTTCCCTCCGGTTCCAGGAATATCTGGTGCTTATCCTTGTCAGAAAATTTTACTATTTTATCCTCAATAGAAGGGCAATATCTTACCCCTGTCCCTTTTATTACTCCGCCGTAAAGGGGAGATTTTTTTAGATTCTTTCTTATGATGTCGTGCGTCCCGGGATTGGTGTAGGTGATAAAGCAGGGATACTGCTTCTTGAGCTTTTTCCGGGTGGAGAGGGAAAAGGGACGGTAATCCGTATCCCCTTCCTGCACCTGTAAATTAGCAAAATTTATAGTTCTTTTATCCAGGCGGGGGCATGTGCCTGTTTTAAACCTTCCCAGCCTAAAGCCTATCTCCTTTAGGTTATCAGCCAGGGAATACGAGGCAGGTTCTCCCATTCTGCCTGCCGGGAAATGTAAAAATCCAATATGAATCAAGCCATGCAGAAATGTTCCCGGGGTTATTACCACTGCCTCCGCGTAAAAGCTCTCTCCCCAGGGGGTTTCTATTCCCTTTATTCTATCTCCCTTGAGAAGAATCTTGTTAACTTCCCTCTGTTTTATATATAAATTGGCAGTCTTTTCCAGGATATGCTTTATGTACAGCCGATATCTTTCCCTATCCACCTGTGCCCGGGTTGACCTTACTGCAGGACCCTTTTTTGTATTCAATATCCTGTACTGCAAAGCACAGGCATCCGTGGCCCTGCCCATCTCTCCCCCTAAGGCATCAATCTCTCTCACCAGCTGTCCCTTAGCCAGGCCGCCTACGGCAGGATTGCAGGAGAGAAATCCTATCGTGTCAATGTTCAGGGTCAAGAGAAGCGTCTTCAAGCCCAAGCGGGCAGAAGCCAGGGCAGCTTCAATACCGGCATGGCCTCCTCCCACTACTATAATTTGATATTTCTGTTCCTGCATATTTCCTCAATTATATCACTCCTTCCTTGACAGGAAAGTAGTAAGTAGCGAGTAGTGAGTAGATAGGGTGATGGATTCCTGCTT
>JALUVB010000274.1 GCA_027021085.1 bacterium | reverse complement strand
ATGGACAAAACCGGCATGGATAGATATTACCGCTTTTCCAGCTACCTGAAAGAAAGGTTTGGCTGTTATGTGTACAAAATAGGAGTAGACGCAGGATTCTCCTGCCCCAATAGGGATGGAACGCTATCCGGTGAGGGATGCATTTTCTGTGATAACCGGGCTTTCTCCTTCAACACCCGTTTCCCGGATAGGAGTATAGAGGCACAGATAAGAGAGGGCATGGAATTTGGGCGGAAAAGGTACGGAGCTAAAAAGTTTATGGTCTATTTTCAGGCATACACTAATACCTATGCTCCTGCCGATTCCCTTAAGAAAAGGTACGATATAGTGAAAAACTTCAAAAATATCGTGGGGATAGCCATCGGAACCAGGCCGGACTGTGTTAACGAAGAGATATTGGCTCTGATAGAAAGTTATTCCGCAGATTACGAAGTCTGGGTTGAATACGGGCTACAGAGTATACACGCAAAAACCCTGCAAGTTATCAACAGAAACCATACTTACCAGGATTTTTTGCACGCGATAGAGTTGACACGGGGAAGAAATATAAAAATTTGTGTGCATGTAATAATCGGATTGCCGGGAGAAGGAGAGAAGGAAGTCCTGCAGACTGCCAGGGAGGTGGGAAGACTGGGTTTGCAGGGAATAAAAATCCATCCCCTTCATGTAGTAAAAGGAACAAGACTGGAAGATATGTATAAAAAGGGAGAATATAAACCCTTAACCCGGGAGGAATATGTAGATTTGACAGTGAAGTTCCTGGAGTATCTTCCGCCCGGCTTGGTTATCCAGAGGATAAGTGCAGATTGCCCGGCTGAATTGCTGGTAGCGCCGGAGTGGATTGCAAAAAAGAAGGAAGTCCTGAACAAAATAGAGGAAAGATTAAAGGAAAAAAACACCTTCCAGGGCAGGCTATTTTCTTTCCGGGAATAGCAGTTGACAAATGTTCTCTCTCGGCTTATATTTAGAGCAGGAAATTCATCCCTGAGTTTTTTAAAGAGAGGTGGGGGATAATTTTGATTATTTGGGTGAAAAAATGAGAAAAAGAATACTTACGGGAGATAGGCCCACAGGCAAACTGCACCTGGGGCACTACGTGGGAAGCCTGGCCAGCCGGGTAAAATTACAGGATGAGTACGAATGTTTTTTTATTATTGCTGATTACCATACTCTCACTACTGCCCCGGAAAAAGAAAAGGTGCGCAGGCTTTCATCTCTTACCCGGGAGCTTGTTTTAGATTATCTCTCGGTAGGAATAGACCCGGCAAAGGCCACCATTTACCTCCAGTCCCAGGTGCCGGAAGTATGTGAGCTCTCCCTGATTTTTGGTATGCTGGTGGGAATATCTCGCCTGCAGAGAGTGCCCACCCTTAAAGACATGATAAGAGATTTAAAGATAGAGAATCCTTCTTTCGGGCTTTTAGGCTACCCGGTATTACAGGCAGCAGATATTCTTATGGTGAGGGCAAACCTGGTGCCGGTGGGAAAGGACCAGGTCTCTCATGTGGAGCTTACCCGGGAGATTGCCAGGAAATTTAATAAGCTCTACGGCAAGGTTTTCCCGGAACCTGAGCCTCTGGTGGGAGAAGTTCCCACCCTGGTAGGTATTGATGGTAAGAAGAAGATGAGCAAATCCCTGGGAAACTGCATCTTCCTTTCTGACCCCCCGGAAGAAGTGGAAAGAAAGGTAATGATGATGTACACCGACCCCGCCAGGATACACCCTACTGACCCGGGTCATGTGGAAGGCAACCCTGTATTTATTTACCATGATGCCTTCAATTCCAATAAAGAAGAAGTAGAAGAGCTGAAAGATAGATACCGCAAGGGCACGGTAGGCGATGTGGAAGTAAAGAGAAAACTTGCCCGGGCAATAAATGATTTTCTTTCTCCTATAAGAAAAAGGAGGGAAGCCTTTTCCGGGAAAGAAGGGATAATCGAAGAAATACTCGGGGAAGGCAGGGAAAAAGTACGCCGTGAAGCTGTCTCAACCCTTTCCCGGGTGAAAAAAGCCATGGGGCTTGCTTTATGAAAGTATTATGTCTCTACGGCAGCCCACGCGAGGGGGGCAACACGGATATACTCATGGATGAATTTGTCCGGGGAGTGGAAGAAGCGGGTGCTAAAGCAGAGAAAATTTACCTGCGGGAGCTTTGCATTTCTCCCTGTGATGCATGCGGCGATTGCTATAAAGAGGGAATTTGTTCCAGGAAAGACGACATGCTATACTTACACTCCAAATTTATGGAGTGCAGTAGGATTTGTTTGAGCGCACCGGTTTACTTCCTCTCTCTTCCCTCCCAGGTGAAGGGAGTAATTGACCGGTGCCAGGTGTACTGGGTGAAAAAATATCTCCTGGGAGAAAAGCTGAGAGAAAGCAGGGGAAAAGGAGTTTTTCTTTCTGCCTCGGGAACGAAATCGGACGATGTATTTTACTGCGCAGAGAAGCTGGCAAAGGTGTTTTTCAACACCCTGGAATATGAACTTATCTTTTCTCGCTTCTTTGGTGGAATGGAGAAAAAAGGTGATATAATAAGGGAATTTAAAGGAAGGAAAGAAGTGAAAGAATTAGGTAAACAGTTAGTATATGGTCCAAAGAAAGGAGGGTCTTCAAATGAAAGTATATGTTGATCAAGAAGTATGTACAGGATGTGGACTTTGTGCAGATGCTTGCCCTGAAATTTTTGAGCTGGGGGATGAAACTGCCACAGTAATGGTAGAGGAAATCCCTTCTGAGCAGGAAGAATGCATAAGGCAGGCAGCAGAAGATTGCCCTGTAGAAGCGATTCATGTAGAGGAGTAACTTGGCAGAAAAGTGGGAATGTCAGGTTTGCGGGTATATCTGTGAATTCAAGCCGGGGACTCCCGGAGGGCAGAGCTGGAAGTGTCCTGGATGCGGAATTGGCCAGGCATTTTTTCTATCGTTGACCACAGGTCACGAAAATAAGCAGGAAAGGCAAGAGCCTGACTGATGCTGGTAAGCAGGGAATTCACCTTTAGTGCGGCTCATCATCTCCCCTCTTATAAAGGGAAATGTGAGAAACTGCATGGCCATACCTACAGGGTAAGGATAACAGTAAAAGGAGAGGTAGATAAGGATGGTCTCGCCTTTGACTTCGCAGAGTTGAAAGAGATTGTAGGGGAAAAAGTGATAAATGTTCTGGACCATTCTTATCTAAACGAGATAATCCCGGTGGCATCCTGTGAAAATATTGCCCTCTGGGTGTGGCAGAAACTCAAGGGTACCCTCCCTCTTTACGAGGTGAGAGTCTGGGAGTCGGATAAGACGTTTGTCAGCTTGAGAGAAGGGGAAAATAAATAAGGCCACCCCTGGATAGACGTAGAGGACATAAAACTGCAAGGCCAGGATAGGAAAATTATAAATCAGCTCTGGCACTAAGTCAGAGCGCTTCTCTATAGAATTAAGAAAGGAGGGGGAAAGTGAGGAAACGTAAGGTAACCATCGACGGAAATGAGGCGTGTGCCTACTCGGCCTATCATGTCAACGAGGTGATAGCCATCTACCCGATTACGCCTTCGTCACCCATGGGTGAGTTTGCTGACCAATGGGCTGCAGAAGGCAAACCGAATATCTGGGGGACGGTACCGCATGTAACAGAGATGCAAAGCGAGGGAGGCGCTTCAGGTGCAGTGCATGGTTCCTTGCAGCGGGGAGCGCTTACCACCACCTTCACTGCTTCGCAGGGGTTGTTGTTGATGATTCCCAACATGTTCAAAATAGCCGGAGAGCTGACTTCTGCCGTATTTCATGTTTCGGCCCGCACCGTAGCCACGCATGCTCTCTCAATCTTCTGTGACCATAGTGATGTAATGGCTACCCGTGCTACAGGGTTTGCTCTGCTTGCTTCCAATTCGGTGCAGGAGGCGATGGACTTTGCCCTCATTGCCCAGGCAGCTACCTTGCAGGCCCGTGTGCCATTTTTACACTTCTTTGACGGATTTCGCACTTCCCACGAAGTTTCCAAAGTAGAGCTTATTGACATAGATGCTATGCGAGCCATGATAGACGACGAGCTGGTCAAGAGTCACCGCGAGAGGGCACTTTCTCCTGACCATCCCTTTATCAGGGGCACAGCGCAGAACCCGGATGTCTTTTTCCAGGCGCGGGAAACTGTAAATCCCTATTACCTTGCCTGCCCGGAGATTGTGCAAAAAGTTATGAGTAAATTTGCAAAGGTAGTGGGTAGGGAGTATCACCTCTTCCAGTATGCGGGAGCACCCGATGCAGAACGGGTAATAGTGTTGATGGGTTCAGGGGCGGAAACTGCCCAGGAAACCGTGGAATACCTGTCAAAGCGCGGTGAAAAGGTCGGCGTGTTAAAAGTGCGCCTTTACCGGCCTTTCTCGGTAGAGCATTTTGTTCAGGCATTACCCAGCACCGTCCAAACCCTTGCCGTGCTCGACAGGACCAAGGAACCCGGCAGTGCCGGCGAACCCTTATACCTGGATGTGGTATCTGCATTGAGCGAAGCGCAGACCCGGAACATTCTTCCTTTTGAAAGCATGCCCCGGGTAATAGGAGGCAGGTATGGCCTTTCCTCCAAGGAATTTACCCCTGCCATGGTTAAGGGTATCTTTGATGAGATGACAAAAGATGCTCCCAAGAACCATTTCACCATAGGTATCTGCGATGATGTAACCCATACCAGCCTGGAATACGACCCTAACTTTTCCACTGAGCCAGAGGGAAGGACCCGGGCAGTATTTTATGGCCTTGGTTCCGATGGCACGGTGAGTGCCAACAAAAACTCCATTAAAATTATCGGGGAAGATACAGACAACTTTGCCCAGGGTTATTTTGTCTACGATTCCAGGAAAGCAGGTTCACTCACGGTTTCCCATCTAAGGTTCGGCGCTCAACCCATTCATTCCACCTACTTAATCAACCATGCCAATTTTGTGGCCTGTCATCAGTTTCCCTTTCTGGAGCGTTTAGATGTGTTAAAATATGTCGAACCCGGCGCTATATTCTTGCTGAACAGTCCTTACGGTCCGGAAGAAATATGGGACCATCTGCCTCGCACGGTGCAGGAACATATCATCAAAAAGAAGCTCCGCTTCTACGTAATAGATGCCTATAAAATCGCCAAAGAGGTAGGCCTGGGTGTGCGTATCAACACCATCATGCAGACCTGCTTCTTTGCTCTGAGCTCAGTAATTCCGAAAGATACGGCGATAAATTCCATAAAACAATTTATCAAGAAAACCTATGGCAAACGGGGCGAATCCATCGTGCAGATGAACTTTGCCGCCGTGGACAAGGCAATAGACAACCTGCATGAAGTAAAAGTACCGAAAGAAGTGACCAGCACCTTTGACATTCGGCCTCCCGTTCCCGCGGAAGCCCCGGAATTTATCCGGAATGTAACCGGAGAGATAATTGCCGGCCGGGGAGACGACCTTCCGGTCAGTGCTTTCCCGGCTGACGGCACATTCCCCAGTGGAACTACCCAATGGGAAAAAAGGAACATTGCCCTGGAAATCCCGGTCTGGGACCCTGATACATGCATACAGTGTGGTAAATGTGTATTTGTCTGTCCTCACGCAGTAATCCGTGCCAAGCTCTACGACCCCAAGCTGCTTGATAATGCGCCCCCCACCTTCAAATCCACCCGGGCACGCTGGCGGCAATTCCCGGATACGAGTTTCACTATCCAGGTGGCACCCGAAGACTGCACGGGATGTGCTCTCTGCGTGCAAAACTGTCCGGCAAAAAATAAGAAAAACCCGGAGCTAAAGGCCATCAACATGCAGCCCCAGATGCCCCTGCGTGAGCAGGAAGCCGAGAACTGGAAATTCTTCCTGAATATCCCCGAGGTGGATAGGAAACAGCTTAATCTTCGCCTGGTGAGAGATATCCAATTACTCCAGCCTCTCTTTGAATTCTCCGGCGCCTGTGCCGGATGCGGGGAAACACCCTACCTGAAACTACTCACCCAGTTATTCGGTGACCGTGCCGTTATCGCAAACGCCACCGGCTGCAGCTCCATATACGGAGGAAACCTCCCCACTACACCCTGGACATTCAATAAGGAAGGACGCGGTCCTGC
This sequence comes from bacterium, assembly GCA_027021085.1. Classification (GTDB taxonomy): domain Bacteria; phylum CAIJMQ01; class CAIJMQ01; order JAADFP01; family JAADFP01; genus JAADFP01. Next base: position 3,278 of record JALUVB010000274.1, on the reverse strand, counting down.
CTGGTCTAACTCTCTCTTTGAAGACAATGCCGAATTTGGGCTGGGAATGCGCCTGGCGCTGGACAAACAGGTTGAGTATGCATGTGAACTGCTCAGGAAACTTGCTTCGGAAGTAGGTGAGACCCTGGTAAACAGCTTGATAAATGCTGACCAGTCAGATGAAGCGGGAATTCAGGCACAGCGTGAACGCGTGAAAGTTCTGCGGGAGAAGCTGGCAAAGATTAAAAAGCCGGAGGCAAAGAAACTGCTCAGCCTGGCAGAAGTGTTGGTGAAAAAGAGCGTGTGGATTGTAGGGGGGGATGGCTGGGCATACGATATCGGCTACGGTGGGCTGGACCACGTGCTTTCACTGGGACGCGATGTCAATATCCTGGTGCTTGATACAGAAGTCTACTCCAATACCGGCGGCCAGATGTCCAAAGCAACTCCCATGGGAGCAGTAGCAAAATTCGCTGCTGGCGGTAAGCCCAATGCCAAGAAAGACCTGGCCATGATGGCTATGGTATATGGGAATGTTTATGTGGCGCGTGTGGCTATGGGTGCCAGTGAAGCACAGACCGTAAAAGCTTTCCTGGAGGCTGAGGCTTACCAGGGCCCTTCCATCATTATAGCCTACAGTCATTGCATAGCGCACGGGTATAACCTGGTGCACGGCCTGGAACAGCAGAAAGCTGCTGTGAGTGCTGGCTGCTGGCCCCTGATTCGCTATAACCCGAATCTTCTTAAGGAAGGCAAGAACCCGCTCCAGCTGGATTCCAAGCCGCCTTCCTTGCCTCTGGAAGAATACGTTTACAAGGAAACCCGCTACAAAATGCTTCTCCAGAGCAATCCCGAGGCAGCCAAACACCTGCTGAAACTTGCCCAGGAAGATGTAGTGAACAGGTGGAAGCTATACGAGCACTGGGCATCCATGCCAGTAGAGAAAGATTGAAGACTTTAGACTATAGACCGTAGACTTTAGACTGGGGGGATAGTGAACAGTAAGCAGTAACGCATTTGCTTGCTTGTCATGCCTGCGGAAGCAGGCATCCAGGAGATGGGAAAAGGGGATGGACAGGCTATAAACTTTAAACTGAGAGCGTGATGGACAGTAACCAGTGGGTAAGTTGCTTCCTTTCCTGGTATCCCGGGAGAAAGTTTTAGGCATCAGAATTTTATATTTGTAATTTGTTAGTGAGATATACATCAGGAGATAGAATTGGCAGCTAAAAGTAAGAACTTAAAACTTGTGACTAATTCGGGAGGTATCCATGAATAAAGAAAGATTTTCTGCTTCTGCTCTTTCCCCGGAGGAATTAACCCGTTTGAAAGAATTGGGCAGGCGGTGCCGGGGAGATATTATTACCATGACCACCCTGGCAAAATCAGGTCATCCGGGCGGTTCCATGTCCACCGTAGACCTTCTTATTGTGCTTTACTCCTATGCCCGGGTTTCCTCTTCTCAGCCTTTCAGTCCACTGCGGGATAGGATTATTGTTTCTCATGGCCATGTTTCTCCCGCAGTTTACTCGGTCCTGGGAAGATTGGGCTTTTTCAATGTAGATGAGGCCATAAGCGGGTTCAGGCGGATAGATACTCCCTTTGAAGGGCATGTCATAAGGGAACTTCCGGGCATAGAATGGTCTACCGGTAACCTGGGGCAGGGGCTTTCGGCCGGGTGTGGTATGGCTATTGCCGCCCGGGTAAAAGAAGAAGACTGGTTGACTTTTGTGGTGATGAGTGATGGGGAGCAGGCAAAAGGGCAAATTGCAGAAGCCAGGAGAATAGCCAGGAAATTCAAACTGGGAAACCTGATAGGGCTCATAGATTACAATGACATCCAGATTTCCGGTTACGTGCACGAGGTGATGCCCCAGAACATAAAAGGAAACTATGAAAGCGATGGCTGGAAAGTTATCGAAGTGGACGGGCATGACTACCTGTCGATTTATCAAGGGTTGAAGGAAGCAGCAAATAGTGAAGAGCCCGTGGCAATCATTGCCCGCACAATTATCGGCAAGGGAGTCTCCTTCATGGAAGACAAGTGGGAATACCATGGTAAACCACTGACAGAGGAAGAGTACATAAAGGCCATGCAGGAACTGGGGCTGGAAAACGAACTGAAAAAATACAGCGAGCTGAGGAAAAATTACCGCTGTACCGTAGAGCTCAGGAAAGAAGAAGTAGAGTACAACCTGGACCCGGGCACTCCCTTTACCTACAAAAAGGAAGACAAAACAGACAACAGGAGCGCCTTTGGCAAGGCTCTCGCTGATATCGGCCGGATAAACAGGGATAAAAAGGATAGCTCACCACTTATTATTTTTGACTGTGACCTGGCTTCCTCGGTGAAAACTTCCTACTGCCTGGATACCTGCCCGGAGAATTTCTTTGAGTGCGGGGTGCAGGAACATTCCACTGCCACTCTCTCAGGCGCAGCTTCCACCCAGGGAGTGGTAGCGGTCTTCTCCGACTTTGGCGTATTCGGCGTGGATGAAACATTCAACCAGCATCGGCTCAACGATATGAATCATACCAACCTGAAACTTGTCTGCACCCATTGCGGGTTGGACGTGGGGCAGGACGGGAAAACGCATCAGTGCATAGATTACATTGGGGCCATGAAAAACCTTTTTGGCTACAAGGTTATCATCCCTGCGGACCCCAACCAGACAGACAGGGTAATCAGGTACATACTTCCCCGTAAAGGCAATTACCTGGTAGTGATGGGCAGGTCAAAGTTATCAGTTATCCTGAAAGAAGACGGCACTCCGTTTTTTGCCGGTGACTACCAATTTGCCTATGGTAAGGCAGACCAACTGAGAGAGGGAACACAGGGTGCTATCCTTACCTATGGCACTCTTGTGACCTCAGCGGTACAAATATGGGAAACCTTACACCAGAAAGGCATAGATATTCAGCTCTGGAACATTTCTTCTCCTCTTGCTCTTGATGAAGAGGCGCTGGAAAAGGCTGTCTCCACAGGTCTCGTACTTACTTACGAAGACCATCATATTGGAACGGGCTTGGGCAGCATAGTGGGAGAAAAGATAGCGGAAAAAGGAGCGAGCGTAAAATTTGTTAAGCTGGGAGTAAGTTCTTACGGCGAATCTTCTACCCCTTCTGACCTCTACCGGAAATTTGGCCTGGATGTTGACTCAGTGGTGGAGAAAGTAACAAAAGCCCTCCGGAAATAGGGAATCAGAATCAGTAGCGAGTAGTGAGGGGGGATGTTAGACTTTAGACTGTAGACCTTAGACGTTAGACCGGGAGAAGTAGGATGAAGGCGGGGGCATAGG
>JALUVB010000273.1 GCA_027021085.1 bacterium | reverse complement strand
CCTGTCATGCCTGCGGAAGCAGGCATCCAGTTCCCGTTTTCCTGGGAAAGAGGAATGACAGGGGAGAAGATGGGAAAGCAATATTATGTGTATATCCTGGCAAGTAAAAGGAATGGAACATTATATACAGGAATTACTAACGATTTAATTCGTAGAGTGTATGAGCACAAGAACAATCTTGTAGAAGGGTTCACAAAGAAATATAATGTCCATCGGCTGGTATACTTTGAGGTAATAGAAGATGTTAATGCTGCTCTTCAGCGTGAAAAATCCATAAAGAGATGGAAAAGAGCATGGAAGGTAGAGTTGATTGAGAAAAATAATCCAGAATGGAAAGATTTGTATAATGAACTGGTATAGCTGGTATAAGAGGGATTCCTGTCTGCCAGCCCCGCACGGCGTGGGGCAGGTTCCCTGCTTTCGCGGGGACAAGTTTACCCCGGCAGAAACAGGGGCAGGAATGACGGGGAGGGTGAAGCCATAATGCAAAACACCAGCCCTACCTGTCATACCTGCGGAAGCAGGTATCCAGGAAAGTAGTGAGTAGCGGGTAGTTAGTAGATAGAGTGATGGATTCCCGCTTTCACGGGAATGACAAGAAAAAGTGGGGAAAATGGAAAAGACAAGCAACCAGCCCACCTGTCATGCCTGCCTGCTTTCCCCCGACATCCGTCGGGAGAACAGGCAGGCCTGCGAAAGCAGGCATCCAGTTTCCGCTTTCACGGGAGAATAGTAAGGCAGCGAGGGGTGGGGTTGCCTTTTTATTCATTAACCGGATTTAAACAGTGAAACTGAAAGACCTTTTAACCTTATGTATCAAAATGGAGATTAGCAGTTACCATTACTACTCTGCGCTAAATGAATCTCTGCAGGAAAGCCCGATATCCTCCCCGGACCTTCCCTCTGCCTTAAGGTGCATTGGCCGGGAAGAACTGGCACATAAGAAGTCTCTGGAAAGAATCCTGCAGGAAATGGAGAACTGGAGAGGAGAAGGGATACTTCCCCGGGAACACAAATTATACTGGAAGGCGCTTGCTTTCAGGCATGTTATGAATGATAAAAAAGTCCCTGTAGCCTCAGCAAAGGATATCCTTTCCGGCCTCCTGTGTTTTGAGCAGGATACGATTCTTTTCTTCCTCCAGTTAAAAAAGTTCCTTCCTGAAAAGGAGGCAAAAATTATAAACGGGATAATAGAAGAAGAAAAAAAACACCTAAAAACCATTGCTTCTTTCTCCTGTTCATAAAATATCGTGTAAACTCCCGTTATTCACGGTTTCCCCCCCGGTTTTATCCGAAAATCGGATAACGAACAGGGAAAAACTTGACAAAGGCTGCTTTTATAGGGTATATTAGTAACGTTAAATGTCTCCTGGTGTGCCTGAAAACCAGGGTGAGAAAGGAGGTGAGGCATTTTAATTACACCCAAAAGGTCACCCAGGCAGAGAGGATAGAAAACGCTTGTCTCCCGACAAAAGTCGTGGGATCTGTCCCGGTGAAAGCCGGGGGAAAGAGCGAGTGGATAAATTAAGGAGGAAAAAATGAGTAAGAAGATAAGTGTATTACTAATTGCATTAACTCTTTTGCTGGGATTCACTTACACAGCAAAAGCAGAAGTACAGAACGTAAAAGTGGGTGGAGATATCCTGGTGCAGGGTATCTGGGAGAAAGATGTAGACTTATACGACGAAAAAGATACTCCTAAAGTAAATGACTTTATCTACCAGGTTACCCGCGTTTACGTTTCTGCCGATCTTACTGACAACGTAAATGCCTACGTAAGGTTTGTAAATGACAGAGTATGGGGAGCACGTGAGTTAAGTGAGCAGGATCTATATATTGATAGCTACGACTACTATCGTTCTGATTACTGGGCCAACAATGACAGTGATGTATCTTTCACCAAGAACCTGCTGGGAACAAACGTTGAACTGGATCTTGCCTATGTAACCTTTGCCGAAATGTTCGGTTACCCGGTCTCTCTTACCATAGGAAGACAGGAACTGAAATATGGAGAAGGGTTCCTTATTGGCGATGGTTACAACGATATCTATTGGATTTACGGTCTTGATGAGGAATCCAAGTGGAAAACAGCTGCTTACATCTACGGTCCGCGCAAGGCTTTCGATGCCATCAAGTTCTCCGGAAAGTACGACAATTCCACCGTTGATGTAATCAAGGCAAAAATTACCGAAGGTTACGGAATAGGCAACGATGTTGACCTTTATGGTGTTAACTGGAACCTGAACGCAGGAGATTATGGGATATATGACTTTGGTCTCTTCTACCAGAAGTACAATGCAGACGATCCGACAATATCAGGTAAGAATGAAACCACAGCATTGGCTATAAGAGGCGAAGGCACCATACCCTGGGTTACCGTTGGTTCACTTAAGGCAAAGGCTGAGGTAGTAAAGGAATGGGGAAAAGTTGATTCCTCGCGGAGCGGAACTGGTGAGGAAGAGAACCTTAATGCTTGGGGTGGATACGCAGGCTTGAATTACACCTTTGACAACCCCTATGAACCATACATTGGAATAACCTATACAAGATTGACCGGAGACAAGAAAACCACCGACGAAAGGGAAGGTTTTAACCCTCTATACCAGGATGAAAAATACGGTGAAATAGCAGATGCTATTCTTTACGGTGGAAGAGCAACCAATGCCAAGATTACCCAGTTAGGCCTGGGTGTAAGCCCTAACGAGAAGCTCAACCTCGGGCTTGATTACTACATCTTCGAAACAGACCAGGCAGCCGGTTCACCTTACTATATCAAGGGTGAATCAGACAGCAGGAAGCTGGGAACCGAATGGGACCTGGCTGTAACCTATGATTACACAGAAGATGTACAGTTCGGGCTGACCTATGCAGTATTCACACCGGGAAAACAGATAAAAGATTATAATGACTATTATAACTCCAAGGATGCCCAGGCGAGAGTGCTCGTAGGTTCGGTAAAAGTAACATTCTAAGCAGCAGTTAGTAAGAAGCATACTAAAAACCCTCCGGCATTTGCCGGGGGGTTTTTTTTACCCCGGTTACTGCTCCCTGCTTACTGTT
>JALUVB010000272.1 GCA_027021085.1 bacterium | reverse complement strand
TACCCGTTGGCCAGGTTCTGGCATAAGTTACTTTTCTCTGGTAAAATTTAAGCATCGGGGCAGTAGCTCAGTTGGGAGAGCGCTACCTTCGCACGGTAGAGGTCGCCGGTTCAACTCCGGTCTGCTCCACTGGAGGGAGTTTCTTCATCTGGCAGAATTATTCTTTTACCCCTTCAATTTTGTTAACCTGGCAAGAACTACATGGAAGAAAAAAGCCCTTCTCCCCGGGTCTCCAAACCCTCTCGAGATAGAGTAGGGGAAGAAGGAAGTCTCAGGCAGGATTCTGCCCCGAGTAATACTCCCAAAAGCAAGGATGAAAGCTCCAATCAGGCCGGGCTCACGCTGAGAAGGATACTGCTTTGGGGGATACTTATTCGTCTCCTTTTTATGCCTTTTACCTCTTCTACCGATCTTCTCTGGCCCTACCACCGCGGCTACCTATGGATAACCGGGGGCAACTATACCCCCGGCATCACCTTCATGATTGATTATCTGCATGGGATTTTCTTGTGGCTGATGCGGCCTTTTCTCTATCCATATTTTCATTCTATGTGGAATATCCCCTGGGGATCTACTCATCCTATTACAGGGCAGCAGGTTTCCCAGATGCTGAGAACGTTTTTTACCTTTGTTTCCCATCCCGGAATTTTTCGCATTCTTTTTTTCCTCAAGCTTCCCTATCTTTTCTTTGATGTAGCCTGTGCATTTTTACTGCTTAAATCCACCGGAAGAAATGCCTTTCGCTTCTGGATGCTGAATCCGGTGATTATCTTTGTAAGCAGTATTTACGGAAGGTACGAGGTAATAGCGATTTTCTTTATTATCCTGTCAGTCTACCTCTGGCAGAAGGATTTACGCGAATTAAGTTTCTTTGCGCTTGGTTTCAGTGCCCTTCTGCGTATTTATCCCTTGCTTCTTTTTCCCTTCTTCCTGGTAGCAGGCAGGGATAAGCCCCGCAGGCTTCCTGCCTCTATCCTGGCCGGCCTTATTCCCATTCTGCCTCTTTTTCTCATGCGCGGAGGGGCAAACACTGGCATTACGCAACTCCCCTATCTTGATTACCTGCTTTCCATGAACTTTTTCCTGGGTCTCCATTCCACCCTGTATATCTTTGTTATAGGCTACTTGTTGCTTCTGTTCTGTTTCTTTTATTCCGGTAAAGGTAGTGAGCAGGGAATAATTTATTATCTCACCCTCTTCTTCCTCTTCCTGTTTGCTACCACTTACTTCCATGCCCAGTTTTATGCCTGGCTCATTCCCTTCTTAGCTATGGTGGTAAATGATAACAGGGAGATAGAACGATTCTTTTACTTCTCCCTTATCTTTTATTTTCTCTATCTTTTCCAGTGGGGTAGGGTGAATTCCGTTTACCTCTTTGCTCCCTTGAATCCGGCCAGGATTGCAAGTATGCCTTCTCTTAGCGAATTGCTTAATCCGCAGACTTTTCACAGGTTTATGGGGCTGGTAAGGAGTGCCTTGAGCGCTTCCCTTTTCTGGATGATGTTCATGTTAGCCCGCCGGAAGTGGAGAGAGACAGATTAGTTTTTAATGCCA
>JALUVB010000271.1 GCA_027021085.1 bacterium | reverse complement strand
TTCACTCTTCCACCCAAATAGGGCTTGACCAGGCTATGTGGCCATTGCCATCTGTCACCCGCACGTAGTAGAAGATGAAAGCATTCTGCTCCGCATCCTTTAGGCATATTTCCTGGAAAGCAACTGTATCGGAGATACATAGTTTACAGGCATATTCTCCTGCTTCTTTTTTTATCACCTGGTTGTTTCGTATAAGTTCCACCAGGACACCTTTACAGGTTCCTGCAGCAATAACTTCAATTCTGCGTTCTTTTCCAATCCCGGGATTTTCCCTTAAAGAGATTTCTTCTCCCATGCAATGCCCGTTTATTTTAAAGTCCAGCAGTATACGGGGGGAAGTAGTAGCATAACACCTTCTGCTTCTAAGTGATTTCAGGATAGATTCCCGGGTAAGCTCCGGGGCAAAGACAGCAGTGATGCCGGCAGGATGCAGCAGGGCATTCTTCCATATACTGGGTGATACACGGTGAGGATTGAGATTCAGGCTGCCAGGCATACTTACATGGTCATCCCCGTCTCCCACTACTCCCACCTTTATCCCACGGGCAAGAACTTCCTGGTAGCAGAAAGTTTCCTTCTCCTGGGGTATCCACTCCGGAGAAGGACTCCAGGGATTGCCCGGGTATTCCTTTGCCCCCCATTCTGAATATATTTCCAGCAGGGGACAGTACCGGGCATCCCGGGAGATTTTCTTAATGTCCAAACCTTTGATGCCTGTTCCCCCATGAATATGCGATATCAGCAAAACTTTCTCTTCCTCGGCTAATTTCTTGAGCTGCTCATGCAGGTTGTCCCGGTAATACAGGGGCTGCACAAAGTCCATATTCCTGGGCCCATAATATATCCTGTGCAGCGGATATCTGGGGACTTCATCTTCGCTCAGGTAATAACAGTTAATCGATTCCACCCATTCAAAAGCAGATTCTGCATGTCCCAGGAAAGTAACAAACCTGTGGGGTTCATGGTATTTATGCGCAGCTCTCCTGGTTAACTCCCATTTATTGGGAGTAATATTGGGGCTATGCTCGGAGAGGGCGGCAAAATCCAGCCGGGAAACTTCCCGCGCGTATTTATAGGCAAAGTCGGGAGAGCCGTAGCCGTCCGAAAGATAGGTATGGGTATGAAGTGCACCCCAGAATATTTTGTATTTGCCTTCTTTGAGTAAAAAAGGATTGCTTCTGCTTGCCTGGTCTTTATACTGCGCCAGCACATAGTATATCCCTTCCCGGAGGGAATCAGGTAATGCAAGAGCAAGCTGTTTACTGCTGCTTTTTAAATCAATGATTTTTTCTCTCCCGCATAAGTTCCCTCTATCATCCACCACTTGCAGACGCACTTCCCCTCCGCATTTGTTGCATAAATTATTATATTTATCCATGGCTTGCAGGTTAACTATTAAAGGAGAAGCTTTCCCTGCTATGCTGGGCACTACCAGACGAAGATGGTCGTATTCTTCAGGCATTACTTCTATGTAAGTATTACTTTTTACCGGGGCAAAAATCCCATCGCCATTCGCATCCGAGAACAGCAAGAACTTGTAATTATCTACAAAAGTTTGTGCACGGGAAGAGTTAAAATTTACTATTATCCGGTCCCCTTCCAAAAGATCCCCTCCCTGGATATTAACAGTGAAAGAGAACATCTGGAAAGATATTTCCTCTCCTATCTCATTGTAGGAAGAATAGGTATCCGGAGCCACATCTACTCGATTAACCACTGCCTTCACTCCTTCCCGCGTGGTCAGGGCTTCTATTTCTCCCATCTTCCAGTCCGTCCGCTGGTAAGTAAGCACCCTTATTCCCCCATGTTCCTTCATCCCTTCTTTCCCTGCCTTAAATACTAATCGAGGAGAAAATTCCCTGCCAGCCACTACCCTGGAAGGAGTAACCTCCACCTCGCCCGATTCGGGCTTTACCAGGTAAAAAATGAGTCTTTTGTCCTCAGTTTTGCTGTATCCCTGCGTTAGTATGTCTCCTACATTTTGCCTGTAGATTTTGAAAGGAGTCTCTATCTTTATTTCTGCCTGCAAAGAAGCCTCTAAATCTATACATAAACCTCCACTCTTTCCTCCCTCTGCTATCCACTCAAAAGGGGGAGCTATTTCTACCCATCCCAGGGGAAGAATCCTGATAAGCAAACCTTTACGAACAGAAATTTTACCCATCCACCTTCTTCCCTTTATGCCCAGGTTGTCCCAGTTAATGATTACCTTGCATGTTCTGTTTGGTAAGCCCATTTCTATCCTCCGTTTTGTTTTATATATTCTACCAGAAAAGGGGCAGGATTTTAGAAGATTCAGGCCCTCAAATATCATCCTTTCTTAATCATAGTGCACAAGATAGCCTAAGGCGTAAATTGTAGGGTATAATAGAGAGGCAAATGAATAAAGTGCGGGAGAATTTATTCAAAAGATACACAGCCAAGGATTACCTCCTACTGGCAGAAATAATTTTATCCGGAGGTATTTTAAGATTAATTTCCCTGGGTAAATACTCTTTCTGGCCGGATGAATTAGCTTCTTTTCAAAGAGCACACTTGCCATTACCTGCTTTAATCAGAGAGCTTAAGGGCAATCAACCGCTTTACGAAACTTTTATGCATTTCTGGGTTAAGCTCGGCTCCTCCGATGCTTTTTTTCGGCTTCCTTCTGCCATTTTCGGAATTCTGGCCCTCTATTTTCTTTTTCTCCTCAGCCGAGAAATCTTCAGCAAAAAAGTGTCTTTTACTGCCGTTATCCTCTTCGCATTCTCCCCCCTGCATGTTCTATTTTCCCGCATAGGCAGGGTATATTCCCTGCTCACCCTTCTGGTTATCCTTTCCCTCTATTTTTTCTATAAATGGAGCAGAGAAAACAATTTTTCTTACGGGGCTGGTTTTATACTATTTACTACTTTGAGCCTTTATGCCCATTTCTCAGCTTACCTCATTTTTCTGGCTGAATTCTTGTGGCTTATTTACAGGGGGATAAAGGAGAAATTTTATCTCAAAGACTGGCTGAAGAATTTGTGGCTGTTTCTTGCCATTTTCATCCTTGTTCTTCCCTGGTTATATTACTCTGCTCAAGCAGTAGCCCGTTTTTCTTCTGCCCCCTACTACTCTTCCCAGGCCGGTAAGCTGTTGAAGCTATTCTTCCTGCCCTATTCTTTTCTGGCCGGCCTTACACTCAACCCCTTTCATCTTTACGTGACCATACCTGTTACAATAGCCGGGCTGTACCTTTTCCTGCTTGGCTTGAAAAACACCAAAAGTTTTATTCTTTTCTCCTTTTTCCTTCCCTTCCTGGGAGCCTGGAAGATACCGGCTGTCTCCCCCAAACATGTAATCTATTTGTTAGTTCCTTTTTATCTGTTCATTGCCCGGGGAATATGCAGGAAAGGGATAAAATTAAGGATACTTGTTTTAGCCCTGCTTCTGCCTGGTATAATACTCTCGCTGTGCAATTACTTCCAGGGCAGAGATTTTGTTGATGCCTCAATGGTTACTCCCTGGAAAAAAATAGCCGAGACCATCCAGAAGCAGGAAAAGAAAGGAGAGATAATACTGATAGAATCAGATATAAAATTCCCCTACGGAATGAGGATAGACCTCTTTCGCAGGTATTACAAAGGGAGCCTTCCGGTAAAAGTGCTTGATTACAGCTGGAGTCCCCGGGAAATCCGGGAAATTTCGCAGGGATTTGAAAAAGTCTGGGTTCTTCTATATGATGAAAGCAACCCGGAAAAGTTCCGGGAATTCATGGTAAATAATGGCAGTCTCCTGTATTTTAAGGGTTTTCAATGGGAAACCCACACCCTTAAAGGCTTAAAAGAAGGATGGAGCAACAGAAATAAGTATGCCTCCTTTCTCTACGAACTTTATTTATGGAAAAGATAAGTCAAAATAAGTTATTACTATTGCTCTTTTTCCTGGCTTTTATCCCTCGCTTAATCTTCATCCTGACTCTGAGCACCCCCCTACTGCCCGATGAACACACCTATCTGCAAATGGCCGAAACAATAAAAGCAGGGAAAGGGCTTGCCTATCCCCAGGTGACTGCCTCCATGCCACCTGTATACCCCTACTTTGTTGCCTTGTTTACCTTTCTGCCTATTGCTCCTCTTTTTGCCCTGCGCCTTTTCCAGGCGATTTTAGGAGGCATACTCTCCGTTTTAATCTTTATGCTCGGCAAAGAAATGTTTAATAACCGCACAGGCATTCTCTCTTCCTTAATTTACTCTTTTTATCCTGTACTTATATTTTTCAGCGGCCTTGCCCTCTCGGAAACCCTCTACACATTTCTTACCTTTCTGTTTATCTTTTCTCTTTATTTTCTTTACAGGACCCCTTCCTGGAAATGGATACTAAGTTCAGGCATCACAGGTGCCCTATCTGCCCTGACCAGGCCCTCCACCATAAGCTTGATTCCATTCATTTATTTTCTATGCATTCTCTTTGTTTTCAGGAAGAAGAGCATTATGCCTATTTTGTCCAGCTTGTTGATACTGGTGATTGCCTACTCACCCTGGGTAATAAGAAACTGGGTAGTATTTCACCATTTCATCCCCACTACTACTGACGGCGGATGGGTGCTCTATTCCGGCAACAATCCCATGAATAAGAGTGGAGGCGGTATAGAGGGGGTTGACGTGAAATTTCCCGAAGAGGCTAAACAACTCAACGAGATAGAAAGAGACAAATACTTTAAGCAAAAGGCAATGGAATTCATAAGGACCCATCCGAAACGGTTTATTATGCTTTCTTTCAAGAAATTTTCCCGCTTATGGAGACTTTATCCTGCTCCCACTTCCGGTTATACGCAGGCTAAATTTATTCTCATAATGCTGCTTTCTTACGGGGTTTTGCTGCCGTTTGCCATAGGAGGGTTTTTCCTTTCGCTGCGGCAATTCCCGCAGACTTTCCTGCTCTTGCTTCCCTTAATCATATTTACCCTCACCCACATGGTCTTTATAGGTTCCATACGATACAGGGTCCCGCTCCTCCCCTACTTTATAATTCTCTCTGCCTGGGGACTGGACAGCATGTATGCTCGGCTAAAATCATGAAAGTATCTATTATAATTCCTGTTTACAACGAGGCGGCCACGGTAGAGAAAATTGTGGAGAAGGTCTGGAGCCTTCCCTTGAAAAAAGAGATTATAATAGTGGATGATGGTTCTACGGATGGCTCCCGGGAAATAATAAAAAGCATAGAAGAGAAATACAGAGACAAGGAGATGAAGTTCATCTACCACCCGGAGAACAAAGGAAAGGGGGAAGCTATTAAGAATGCTCTGAAACTGGTAGAGGGAGATATTGTAGTAATCCAGGATGCCGACATGGAGCTTGCCCCGGAAGAAATCCCTTCCCTGGTTGAACCAATAAAGCAAGGGAAAGCCCGGGTAGTATACGGTGCACGCTACATCAAGCCTGAGCAAAGAAAGCGGCCGTTCCTGAGAAACCTGGCCAATTATATTTTGAGCCTGACCGTAACCCTGCTCTACCGCCATAAGATAACCGACGAAGCAGCAGGATACAAAGTATTTCTTACCTCGGTGATAAAAGATATCCCTCTTCATTGCCGGGGTTTTGAATTCTGCCCGGAAATAACCGCAAAGGTGTTGAAAAGAGGAGAGAAAATACTGGAAGTGCCTGTTTCCTATGACCCGCGCACAGCCGAGGAAGGGAAAAAGATTTGCTGGAAAGACGGATTCAAGGCGCTCTGGACCCTTTTCAAATACAGGTTCGTAGGATAAATGGAAGAGAAATTATTCCCGGGAGAAGATGCGTGGGATAAATGGGTGGGGGAAAATGCCTGGGGGAG
>JALUVB010000270.1 GCA_027021085.1 bacterium | reverse complement strand
TGAGTTTTCCCCTGAGGAAGTAGGGATTGTTCCTTTATGTTTCAGCTATACTTTTTACTGCAGGAAATGCCAGGGGATAGTTTCCCATAAAACCTGTCCCCATACGGAAAAAGAGCACTTTTCTCTCAGCGGTACAAAGGTGAGGGAATTGTTAAGGGCAGGTGAAATACCACCGGTTGAATTTACCCGGCCGGAGGTATCTAATATCTTGATTGAATGGTGGAGACAGAAAGGAAGTGAAAATGGGAATTAAAATAAAAAAATCAGAGTATCAAAAGATTATAGAGCATTGTAAAAAGGGGTACCCCTACGAAGCCTGCGGGATACTATCCGGTAAGGATGGAGTGGTGGAGAAGGTGTACCCCATGGAAAATGTCTCGGATAAGCCGCAGATATGTTACTTTATGAAGCCTGAGGAGCAATTGCGGGTTTTTAAGGAGATGCGACAGCTTAACCTGGAGATGGTAGCTATTTATCACTCGCATATTAATACGGTTGCCTATCCCTCCCGGAGGGATTTGGAGTTGGCTTTTTATCCGGATGCTTCTTATTTAATCTTATCTCTCTTTGCAGGGGAGGTGAAGGAGGTAAGGTCATTCAGGATAAAGGATAATAAGATTAGCGAAGAAGAGCTGCAAATAATCGAGGAGGAATAATGAATCTTGTCCTCTGGGGAATAAATTACCGGAGTGCGCCTTTAAAGGTGCGGGAGAGGTTTTCCTTTTCTCGCCGGAAGGTGGAACAAATGTTGGTTAAATTTTCCGGGAGTGAAGTAATTGATGAACTGGTAATTCTTTCTACCTGCAATCGCACAGAAGTGTATGTTGCTGCAGCTTCTCCGGGTGCAGCGCGGGAATTTTTGCAAGAGGAACTGCATTTGCAGGATTATCTCCCGGAGTATTTTTATTTCCTGGAAAATAAAGATGTGGTGAGGCATCTTTTTTCCGTGGCCAGCGGGGTGGATTCCCAGGTCATGGGAGAAAACCAGATTCTATCCCAGGTGAAGGAGGCTTATTTCCAGGCAAAGCAGGCAGGAAGCACCGGTCGGCACTTTAATAAATTGTTTCAGAAAGCAATGGAAGTGGGGAAGATTGTACGCCGGAAGACTAAAATCTCGGCGGGAAATGTCTCGGTGGGGAGTGTAGCCCTGAAGATGCTGGAGAACTTATGGGGAGAATTGGAAGGCAAGAGAATCTTGATTATTGGAACCGGCAAGGTGGGTGAACTGGTGGTGAAGTATTTAATGCAGAAGGGTATATCAGGAACTTTTGTGGCAAACCGCACCTACGAGAAAGCAGTGGAACTTGCCGAAAGGATAGGTGGGAAAGCGGTAAGGTTTGACCACCTGGAGAAGGAGGTTGAAAGTGCGGATATCGTTATCAGCGCCACCTCCAGCCCGCATTTAATCTTGAAAAAAGAACTGGTGCAGGAAGTAATGAAAAACAGAAAAGAGCCGTTGTGCATGATGGACCTGGCCCTGCCTCGTGATATAGACCCGCGGATAAAGGGTGTGGATAATGTCTTTTTATACGACCTGGATACTCTCCATTTGATTATTGCAGAGAATTATAAAATGAGAAAGAAGGAAGCGGAGAAAGCAAGGATAATTATTAAGGAGGAAACGGAGAAATTATGGTCTCGCATGGATACCCCGCCTTTAGTGCCCAATATCCCAGGCTTAGAGTTGGCACGCGTCCCAGCCGGTTAGCCAGAAAGCAGGTTGAGGAGGTGCTGGGGTTATTGGGGAAAGGAAAGATTGAGTTTGAGGTGAAAGTGTATAATACCCGGGGAGATCTGGATAAAGAAACCCCCATTTCCCGGGTGGATGGGACGGATTTCTTTACCGGCACCATTGAGAGGGCTCTGCTGGATAAGGAGATAGATGTTGCTGTGCACAGTGCCAAGGATTTGCCTGAGAGAATACCCGAGGGATTGGTTATTGCTGCTTTAACCCGCTCAATAGACCCATACGATGTATTGGTGGTGCATCCTTCCCTGAAATCAGCGGGGTCTTTGGAGAAGCTCCCCCCCGGGATACGCCTGGGAACTTCAAGCGTGCGGCGCAAGGAGGCGATAAAGAGATACCGGCCGGACATAAAGGTAACCGATATCCGGGGAAATATCGAGGAAAGAATTGAAAAGTTAGACAGGGGTGAATACGAGGCACTGGTGCTGGCTGCGGCGGGGCTGATTCGTCTGGGGCTGGAGGATAGAATAAGCCAGAGGATACCTTTCCGGATTCTTACTCCCCATCCCTTGCAGGGACGGCTGGCAGTGGAAACGAGGAAGGAAGATAGGGAGTTAATTACGTTTTTTGGGAGAATAAATGGCTAAAGGCAAGGTGTTCCTGGTGGGAGCAGGGCCCGGTGACCCTGGTTTGATTACCTGGAAGGGGCTGAAGATTTTGCAGCAGGCAGAAGTGGTTATTTATGATGGGCTCGTGGGCAGGGCGATTTTGCAGCACGCGGATGCGGGAGCAGAGCAAATCTGTGCGGAGGAGTTGTTAGGGGGAAAAAAAGGCAGCCGTGATTATAATGCAAGGCAGGATAAGATAAACGAGTTAATGGTGGAAAAAGCAAAGGAAGGGAAAAGGGTGGTGCGGCTAAAGAGCGGAGACCCTTCTATATTTGGAAGGGCAGCGGAAGAAATGGAGGCTTTGGCTAAAAACAGGATAGAATTTTCTGTTATCCCGGGAGTTACAGCGGCAAGCGCTGCTGCCTGTTTTAGCGGTATTCCCCTTACTGCCCGGGGTATCTCTTCTGCTGTGTTGTTTGCCACCGGACATGAAGCCCCCCGGAAAGAGGGAGGGTATATTGATTGGAAGGAAGTTGCTCGGGTAGATACTATTGTCCTGTACATGGCAGTGGAAAACCTGTCTTCCCTGACAGAGATCTTGATTCTCTGCGGAAAGAAGCCGGAAACGCCGGCAGCGGTTATTTCCCGGGTGAGTGATATGGGGCAGAAGCTTGTTGTAGGCAGCCTGGAGGGGATTTATGAGAAAGCTGCGGCGGAGAAAATTTCTGCCCCGGCAATAGTGATTATTGGCGAAGTGGTAAAGAAGGAAAGAAGTTTTAATTGGTTCAGGAGGAGCAAGAAAATTCTTTTTACCGGCATATCTTCAGAGAGGTTTTTTGAGAAGGGAGTAATCTTTCATCTTCCCTTAATTGAGATAAAGCCGCTGAAAGACTACAGGGAAATGGATGACTTAATCAAGAAGGCAGAATCTTTTGACTGGATTGTTTTTTCCAGCCGCTTTGGGGTGCTGTATTTTTTCCGGGAGCTTTTCAAAATGGGGCTTGATGCGCGGGTGCTTAAAGGGGTAAAAATAGCGGCTATCGGAGGTTCTACCGCGGGGAAATTAAGAGAATATGGCATTTCTGCAGACCTCGTGCCCGAGAAAGAATCTTCCCGGGGGCTGATTATGGAATTTAAGAAAAAGGGGATTAAAGGAGCCAGTATTCTTCTCCCCCGTTCTGATATTGCAGATAAGGGATTAACGGAAGGCTTGAGAAACCTTTCTGCCCGGGTTGTTCCCTGTGTGGCTTATCATAATGTAATGCCGGATAATTTACCGGACCTGGATTTTGATTTCTTTGATGAAATAGTATTTACCAGCCCTTCCACGGTGCGTAATTTCGTAAAGAGGTATGGCAGGCCAGCACAAAAAATTAAGGTAAGAACGATAGGGCCGGTAACCAGGAGGGAAGCACGCAAATGGAATTTACTCGCCTGAGACGTTTGAGAAGCAAGGGGTTTTTCAGGGAATTATTGCGGGAGAATACGCTTTTAGTAAGCGACCTTATACTGCCAATTTTTGTAGTGGAGGGAAAGGGAAGAAAAGAAGAGATTCCTTCCATGCCGGGAGTTTATCGGTTTTCTGTTGACAGTTTGAAGCGGGAAGTAGAAGAAGTGAAAAAACTCGGTATCCCTGCCGTGCTCATCTTTGGCGTGCCTGAAAGCAAGGATGAGATTGCTTCTTCTGCCTACCATCAGGAAGGGGTGGTGCAGAGAGCAGTGCGGGAGATAAAGAAAGAATTTCCTGACCTGGGCGTGATAACGGATGTTTGTCTATGCAGTTATACCAGGCATGGACATTGTGGAATTATTGGATATGAAAATAAAGAAAGCGGGAGGTTTGAGATAGACAACGATAAAACGCTAAAAATATTAGGGAAGATTGCCCTCTCGCAGGCTGGGGCCGGGGCAGATATGGTGGCTCCCTCAGCCATGATGGATGGGCAGGTAAATGCGATAAGAGAGGCGCTGGATGGAAACGGATACAGGAATGTAGCCATAATGTCCTATGCAGCAAAGTATGCTTCCGCATTTTATGGGCCGTTTAGAGAAGCGGCTGATTCCTCTCCCCGCTTTGGAGACAGAAGCAGCTACCAGATGGATTACCACAACTGGGAAGAGGCGCTAAGGGAAGTGGAAGCAGACGTAAAAGAGGGAGCGGACATAGTAATGGTTAAACCGGCTCTTTCCTATCTGGATGTAATCAGGAGAGTGAAGGAAGCATTTAATTTTCCTCTCTCTGCTTACAGTGTGAGCGGAGAATATAGCATGGTAAAGGCAGCAGCTCAAAAGAGCTGGATTGAGGAGAAGAAGGCAGTACTGGAAATCCTGACCTCGATAAAAAGGGCGGGAGCGGACATGATTATTACCTACTGGGCAAAAGGAGTGGCAGAATGGATAGGGGATTGAATAAGCAACTCTTTGATAGGGCAAGAGAATGTATCCCCGGAGGAGTAAATTCGCCGGTAAGGGCATTTAAGGCAGTGGGAGGAGTGCCCTTGTTTATCGAGAAAGGAAAGGGAGCAAAGATTTACGATGTTGCAGGGAAGGGTTACATCGATTACTGCATGTCCTGGGGAGCCTTGATTTTAGGCCATGCTCATCCGGAAGTGATTGAAAGGGTCAGGGAGGCGGTTGGTAAAGGAACCAGTTTTGGTGCTCCTACAAAACTGGAGACAGAACTTGTAGAAGAGATTCGCCGTGCCTTCCCTTCCATGGAAATGGTGCGCCTGGTGAATTCGGGCACGGAAGCATGTATGAGTGCCATTCGCCTGGCAAGGGGTTATACGCGGAGAACGAAGGTGGTCAAGTTTTCCGGTGCGTATCATGGGCATGCTGATTATCTCCTGGTACAGGCAGGTTCAGGGGCTACGACTCTTGCCAGACCGGATAGTGCGGGGGTCCCGGCTGATTTTACCCGGCATACTTTTGTTCTTCCCTATAACAACCTGGAAATGGCAGAGGAGGTAGTTAAGAAGCAGCATGAGAGTATAGCCTGCATAATTGTTGAGCCGATTTCTGGGAACATGGGAGTGGTAAAGGCGAAAGAAGAGTTTTTAAGGGGGTTGAGAGAAATTTGCCACCGTTACGGCATAGTGCTTATCTTCGACGAAGTCATCACGGGGTTTCGCGTCTCTTACGGAGGGGCGCAGGAAATTTACGGGGTTAAGCCTGATTTAACCTGCTTAGGGAAAATCATCGGGGGAGGCTTCCCCATAGGTGCTTTTGGCGGGAAGAGGGAAATCATGGAAAATCTTGCTCCCCGGGGTGCGGTGTATCAGGCAGGCACCTTGTCCGGCAATCCGGTCAGTGTAACTGCCGGGCTGGCAACCTTGAGGATTCTCTCGCGGGAGAAAGCATACAGCATACTTAAAAAGAGGGCAGAGCGTCTCGTGCAAGGTATCCGGGAGCACATAGGGAAGCTGGAAATAGATGCACTGGTAAACCAGGCGGGGTCAATGTTTACCGTATTTTTTACCCGGGAAAAAGAAGTTTGCGATTATGAAACAGCTCTCAGGTCAAACACAGAGCACTATGCGCGCTTTTTTCACCAGATGCTGGCAGAGGGGGTCTACTTCCCCCCTTCCCAGTTTGAAGCCTCGTTTGTTTCGCTTGCCCATGGAGAAGAAGATATAGAGAAAACAATAGGTGTCTCTCTGGTAGCTTTGGAAAGGTTAAAGAATTAAGGAGGAGAAAATATGTTCAAATTACCTAAGAAAATCATAGAAGATACGCAGAAATACGGGGAAACGCTGGAGAAATTTCTGCGCGGCGAATTAAAAGATGCTTTCTTCCGCGGTATTCGCGTGCCCTGGGGAAATTATTCCCAGCGCGGAGATGCTTTCTTGATGTCCAGGTTGAGAGTGCCGGCAGGTATCCTCACTCCGCAGCAATTAAAAGCCATAGGCACAGCGGCGGATAGGTTTGCTGACGGAAAACTGCATATTACCACCCGGCAGGATATTCAGATACACGATGTCTCCTACGAAAACTCAATAAAGATAATAGAGTACCTGAAAGAATTTGATATTTCGCCCAGAGGCGGAGGCGGAAACACGGTGAGGAATATTACTGCCTGCTATCTTTCCGGGATATGTCCCCAGGAAAACCACGAGGTATATAAAATTGTCTGGAGTTTAAGCGAATACCTGTTATCGCTGGATGAAGCCTACACGCTTCCCCGCAAGCTCAAGATAGCATTTTCTGGCTGTGCACAGGATTGTGCCGGGAGCGGGGTAAACGATATGGGAATTGTTGCGCTGAAAGATGGCAGCTTTAAGGTTTTGTGCGGGGGAGGAATGGGAGCCAAGAGTGCAGTGGGTAAGGTTCTGAAAGAAAATGTGCAGGAAGAAGAGATTGGGTATGTGGTGAAAGCCCTGGTAAATCTGTTTAACAAGCACGGAGATAGAAAAAACAAGTATCACAACCGATTAAGGTTTTTAATTAAAGACATGGGATGGGAAAATTTTGTTAAGCTCTATAACCAGGAACTGGAGCGCACCAGGGAGAATGAACATATAGTTTTGAAAGAAAAAGATAGTTTGCCTTCTCTGCCTTCCCTGCCGGAATTCCGGGAAGAGGAGAACTTACACAAAGATGATGCAGAGTACCGGCTTTTTCTCAAGTACAATACAGGCAAGCAGAAGCAGCAGGGATACCGCTACATCAAGTTGAAGATACCCTTCGGAGAGATTGATGCCGGGACATTGATTGCCCTCTCCCGCATAGGCGAGTCCCTGCCCCGGGTAAATTTCAGAACCACCCAGAGGCAGAACCTGATAATAGCAAATGTGCCGGAGGATAAAATCTATACTGTTTACCGGGAAGTCAACTCTTGCCTGAAAGACTACTTGTTCCCGGAGACAATCCTGGATATTGTTTGCTGTAAGGCTGCTACTACCTGTAATCTGGGTATATGCAATGCTATTGCCCTGGCCCCGGAGATTGTAAACGAGTTAAATAGGAGAAGTATAGATATTGAAAAATTAAAGGATATAAGGATAAACATTAATGGCTGTCCCAATGCCTGCGGTCATCATCCCACCGGAACCATTGCTCTCTCCGGTCTGGCCAGAAAGGTCTATAACCGCACGGTGCCTTTTTACCGGATATACATAGGAGGGAAACTGGCCGGAGAAAAGACAAAACTTGCCCAGCATATCGGAGTGGTACCGGCACGCGTTACCCCCAAATTAATAGGAGAGTTTATCGCTATCCTGCAGGAAAATACGGAAGACGGAAATGTTTACCAGTTTATTGCCGCGCAAGGTAAAAGAATAATGAGGGATTTGGTAAAGAAGTACTCCTTTGTTCCACCTTACGAAGAGGACAGAAGTTACTACGTGGACTTTGGCAGAACAGAGGACTTTTCCCTGGAAGGGTTGACCCAGGGAGAGTGCGGCGCGGGAGTGATAGATATGATAGAATCTGACCTGGAGTCTGCCAACCAGTCTCTTATAAAAGCTAGGGAAAAAGATTTTGCCCTGCAGGAAATAAGAGATGCCTTAATATATTCAGTTAGGGCTTTACTGGTAGTAAAAGGAGTTGATCCCCGCGACGAGCAGGAAGCGGTTGCTGCCTTTGTAGATAAGTTTGTAAAAACCGGTATTTCTTTGCCGCAGTTTGAAAATGTGGCTGAGGTTTATGCAGATGTTGTCTCGGGCAAAATAGATAGAAAGAAAGCATACGATTATGCGGAGAGGCTATACAGGGAAGTAAAGGAGATTTATGCGTTGATGGATAGTAATTTTAATTTTCCCGTAAGGTTTAAAGCGGAAGAGACAAAACAGGAAGAAGTACCGCCCCAGGAAAAACCCATGCTCTACGACCTGCGGGGAACCCCCTGTCCTATCAATTATGTTAAAGTAAAGCTCCGGCTGGAAGAGTTAAAGTTAGGGGATATTTTAGAGGTCTGGGTTGATGAGGGAGAGCCGATAAGAAATGTTCCCAAAAGTTTGCAGAATGACGGACAGGAAATATTAAAGATAGAGCCGGTAGAAAATTTCTTCAGGGTAGTCGTGAAAAAGAAAGTTGAATAAAATATAGGGAGGATATTATGCCAGTAAAAGTTTTAATTAACGGTAAAGCAGAGGAGTTGGAAAGTAGTTTAAGTATTGCCGAGCTTCTTAAAAAGAAAAATATTCGCCCGGAGGTGGTTACCGTAGAGCTTAATGATAAAATCATTCCCCGGGGAGATTACGAGAAGGTAAAACTAAAGAACGATGACCGGGTGGAGATAGTGTTTTTCATGGGAGGAGGATGTCTGGACGAGAGAAAGGAGAAAAAATGCGGCGTGAAGGTGGCTAACAATGTGCTGGAGTTAATTTTCAATACCCCGATAGTGAAGTTAAATCGTCTCGTAGATGATAAAATGGCAGAGGTTTATGCTAAACTTGAGTCTTTTACGCCGGGAGGGAGTGTAAAAGATAGGATAGCGCTTAACATGATTGAGGATGCGGAAAAAAAAGGCAGGATCAAACCGGGTTCAATTATTGTGGAGCCTACCAGCGGCAATACGGGGATAGGCCTGGCTTTTGTTTGTGCGGTTAAAGGATACAAGTGCATTCTTACCATGCCGGAATCAATGAGCTTGGAGAGAATGTACATATTAAAAAGTTTTGGAGCAGAGACAGTGCTTACCCCGGCAATTGAAGGCATGGAAGGGGCGGTGAAAAAGGCAGAGGAAATAGTGGAAAAGACCGAAAATGCATTTATGCCCCAGCAGTTTAAAAATCCTGCAAATCCGGAAATACACAGGAAAACCACTGCGCAGGAAATACTTGCCTGTATGGATGGGGAACTGGATGCTTTTGTGGCCGGAATAGGCACAGGAGGCACAATTACCGGGGTGGGGGAGACACTGAAGGAAAAATACCCCCAGGTCCAGGTAGTTGCCGTGGAGCCGGATAGTTCTGCCGTGCTTTCCGGAAATGCCCCCGGGCCCCATAAAATACAGGGTATCGGGCCTGGATTTATCCCCGAGGTATTAGACAGGGAAGTGATTGACCGAATCATATCTGTTACAGACGAAGATGCTTACCACACGGCGCAGCGGTTGGCAAAGGAGGAGGGAGTGTTCTGTGGAATATCCTCTGGTGCAGCCTGTTTCGCAGCCTTGCAAGTGGCGAAGGATTTGGGTAAGGGGAAAAGGGTGCTGGTTATCCTTCCTGACTCGGGAGAAAGGTATTTCAGTATGCAACAATACTTTGAAATTTAAGGGGGGTCTAAAATGGGTTACGTAAAAGGATTAAAATGCAGAGAATGTGGGAGGGAATATCCCAAGGAGCCGCTTTATGTGTGCGAATATTGTTTTGGTCCTCTGGAAGTAATTTATGATTATTCCAGTATAAGAGAAAAATTAAGCAGAGAGATTATCTCCTCCCGGGCAGAAAATTTATGGCGGTACCAGGAGCTTTTACCCATTGACGGGAATCCCCTGGTCGGCTTGCACTCTGGTTTTACCCCCCTGGTCAAGGCAGACAACTTAGCCAGGGAATTGGGAGTGAAGGAACTTTATATTAAGGATGATTCTGTCTCCCACCCCACCCTTTCTTTCAAAGATAGGGTGGTCTCGGTAGCCATAAGCAAGGCAAAAGAATTTGGTTTTGATACGGTGGCCTGTGCTTCTACGGGGAACCTGGCAAATTCTGTTTCTGCCCAATCTGCCCAGGCAAGAATCAAATGTTTTGTTTTTATCCCCGCTGACCTGGAATTGGGCAAGGTGGTGGCTTCGCTTGTTTATGCCCCGCAGGTTATCGCCGTGGAAGGAAACTACGACGAAGTAAACAGACTTTGCAGTGAAGTGGCAAATAAATACAACTGGGCATTTGTAAATATCAACATCCGCCCCTATTATGCGGAAGGCTCCAAGACTTACGCTTATGAAATAGTGGAGCAGCTTGGCTGGCGGGTTCCCCGACATATTATTGTCCCGGTGGCGGGAGGGTCTTTAATTTCCAAGATATGGAAAGGATTCCACGAGCTTAAAAAGCTGGGGTTAATTGACCAGGTTGATGCCAGGATATACGCTGCCCAGGCACAGGGTTGTGCTCCGGTGGTTACAGCAATTAAAGAAGGGAGCGAGATAATCAAGCCGGTAAAACCAAAGACAATTGCTAAGTCCCTGGCCATTGGTAATCCGGCTGACGGGTACTATGCTTTTAAAACGGTTATGGACAGCGGCGGCTGGGGTGAAGAGGCGAGCGACGAAGAAATAGTAGAAGGGATAAAGTTACTGGCCAGAACCGAGGGGATATTTACCGAAACCGCGGGAGGTGTTACAGTGGCTGTGGCCAAAAAGCTGATAGAACAGGGCAGGATTCCCCCGGACGAGTTAATTGTAATTTCAATTACAGGGAACGGTTTGAAAACGCAGGAAGCTGTTTCAAGTAAGCTGGACAAAGTGATGAGGATAGAGCCGAATTTAAACTTTTTTGAGAAAGAAATGAAGAAGAGAGGAGGAGAGAAAAATGGGAGTTAGAGTCAGGATACCAGTACCATTGCAAAAATTAACCGGTAACCAAACAGAAGTGGAGTGTGAGGGTAAGGATATCAGGGATTTAATAGAGAACCTGGACAAGAAGTATCCCGGAATCAAGGAAAGGCTTTGCGAAGAAAACGGTAAATTGAGGCGGTTTATAAACTTCTTCGTAAACGAGCAGGATATCCGGTTCTTGCAGGGAGATAAGACAGCACTGAAAGATGGGGACGAGGTTTCCATCATACCGGCAATTGCCGGCGGGATTGACTTCACAGAAGAACAAATCGAAAGATACAGCCGCCAGATAATCCTTCCCGAGGTAGGGGGGGCAGGGCAGAAAAAACTGCTCAAAGCCAAAGTTTTGATTATTGGCTGCGGTGGACTGGGTTCGCCCTGTGCCTATTATTTAACCAGTGCCGGTGTGGGGCAGATTGGCCTGGTGGACAGCGACAGGGTGGAGCTAAATAATTTACAACGCCAGATTCTCCATTTTACCTCCGATGTGGGTAAACTCAAGGTGGAATCCGCTAAAGAAAAGCTGCTGGCTCTTAATCCTGATGTGCAGATTATCACCTATCCCCTGCGCGTTACTTCCGAAAATATCCTGGATATAATTAAAGATTACGACATCGTAGTTGATGGGAGCGACAACTTTCCCACCCGCTACCTGGTGAATGATGCCTGCGTTATTGCCGGAAAACCGTTTTCCCATGCTGGTATCCTGAAATTTGAAGGACAGGCGATTACCATTGTTCCGCATGAGGGGCCCTGTTATCGCTGCCTCTTTCCCGAGCCTCCGCCTCCCGGCATGGTGCCTTCCTGCCAGGAAGCGGGCATATTGGGGGCTGTGGCTGGTATCATGGGCATGGTGCAGGCCAGCGAGGTGCTGAAATATATTCTGGGAAAGGGAAGCCTTTTAAACGGCCGGCTACTCATTTTTAATGCTCTGGATATGACCTTCCGCAAGGTGAATATCCAGCGAAATGAAAACTGCCAGGTTTGCGGGAATAATCCCACTATACGGGAGTTAATTGACTACGAAGAGTTCTGCCAGCTTCGTAGTGCAAAGCAATAAGGAGGAGGTAGATAATATGGCTGAAAAGGAGACGGTAAAGAGAATGGTTAAGTTAATTTTTCCTCAAAATCTGATTAGGGAACCGGTAACTTTCCAGATGGCAAAAAAATACGATATAGTTCCCAATATACGCCGGGCCCGGGTTACTGAGACGGTAGGAGAATTGGTGCTCGAGTTAGAGGGCAAAGAAGATAACGTAGAAAAAGGAATCAAGTACCTGCTTGAGAAAGGTGTGGAGGTAAAGCCTATCGTGGGAGATATCGTGGACTGACCATCTTCTTAGCATGGCTGCTTACGATAACCACAAGGCTATTTTTTCATTCTCGTAACAAAAAATAAGAAGAATAGTGAGGTAGAAAATTGTATTTCTGTTGCATGGTATTCTTGTGCTTCAGGGATTTTCCGGCAAATAAGCATGTTTTATGGATGGATAACAATGTGATGGACTTTTTTGCGGAAAATGTATATGATTGGATACAAGCCAAGGTTTACGGAGAACCCTATCCAGAATTAGCCGGAAAACTAATCCAGCTGCGTATAAAAAACAAGGGGAGAATCTGGGAAAGAGTCTTGGCGGCATTCTCCCTGCTCCAGGAGGAATATGGTTGAGGTGTGGATAAAGCAGAGTGGAAGGAGGTGCTGAATGGCTAAAACTATTAAAGAAATCAATGAGAAAATAAGGAAAGGAGAGGTGGTGGTGGTTACTGCGGAGGAAATGATTGACATTGTGGAGGAGAAAGGGGCCAAAAAGGCCAGCCAGGAAGTAGATGTGGTTACTACGGGAACTTTTGGGCCTATGTGTTCCAGCGGAATGTATATCAACCTGGGACACGCCAAGCCTCGCATAAAGATAGGGGGAGGCAAGTGTTATCTCAATAATGTACCCACCTATGCAGGATGGGCAGCCGTGGATATATACCTGGGTTGTACTGCCCTGCCGGACGATGACCCGCGCAATGCCGTCCACCCGGGAGCCTTCAAGTACGGCGGAGGGCATGTAATACAGGAATTCGTAGCCGGGAAGGATATTATCCTGGAAGCAGAGACTTATGGTACTGATTGTTACCCCAGGAAAAAACTTAAAGTCTGGATAAATATCAAGGATGTAAACGAGGCAGTTCTCTTCAACCCCCGCAACTGCTACCAGAATTACAACATTGCCGTGAACCTTTCAGATAAAACCATATACACTTATATGGGTATCCTGAAACCACATCTGGGTAATGCCAATTACTGCAGTGCAGGACAACTGTCGCCGCTTCTCAATGACCCCTATTATGAAACTCTGGGAATAGGCACAAAAATATTCCTGGGAGGGGGGATTGGATATGTGGCCTGGCAGGGTACTCAGCATAACCCCACTGCCAAGCGAAAAGAGAACGGTGTGCCCTGTGGAGGAGCAGGGACCCTGGCGGTTATAGGTGATTTGAAAAAGATGTCTCCGGAGTGGCTCAGGGGTACTACCATGACTGGCTATGGTGTTACGCTTACTGTGGGTATCGGAGTTCCCATACCCGTTCTTGATGAGGAGATTGCCCGCTATACCGCGGTAAAGGACAGCGAGATTTATGCACCCATAGTGGATTACAGTGAAGCCTACCCGCAGGTAATTCCTGGTGCATTGGGTGAAGCCAACTACCAGGAATTAAAGAGTGGGAAGATTACCGTTAAAGGGAAAGAAGTTCCCACTGCCAGTCTTTCCAGCTATGCCAGGGCAAGAGAAGTAGCTGAGATTTTAAAGATGTGGATTAAGAAAGGTGACTTTTTGCTCACCGAGCCAGTAGCTCCTTTACCCGGCCCGGAATCCGGCCTTACTTTCAAAAACATGCGAATGCGGGAAGTGAAGTGAGAAATAGTAGTGAGTAGCGAGGGAAAGGATAGTGAACAGTGAATAGATGGACGGTAGCCTGGTATCTTGGTAATCCTGGTATCCTGGGAGAGGTTCTAAGGGAGGTTGGGATTTGCAAGAATGACAAGCAACTTGCCCGCCTGTCATGCCTGCGGAAGCAGGCATCCAGGATTTTAGACTTTAGACCTTAGACTATAGACTGGGAGAATAGTGAATGGTAACAAGTAACGAGGAAAGATAGTAAATAGTGAGTTGGGCCCCCGTATCATGTGTCTTTCCCGTATAATGTCTAAAGTCTGATGTCTATAGTCTAACATGGGGAATAGGTACCCCGGCATGCGCCGGGACAGGGAACTGGCAACGCGCAACTAATTTATTGTGAAGAGCATGATAAGAAAGGTTAAAAGGGGATTTACTCTGGTGGAGCTTTTGGTGGTTACTTCCATTATTTCGCTTCTTGCCGCACTTCTTCTGCCGGCTTTGAGGAAAGCGAGACTGCAGGCGGGGAAATCGGTATGTGCCAGCAATCTGCGCCAGATAGGCTATGGATTTTATCTTTATCTGCAGGATTTCAGGGAGACATTTCCCATTGCCCGGGACCCTGTTTCTACATCCCCCTATTACTGGCTGTGGATGGGAAGGGGATGGAGGAGTTACCTTGCTCCATACATTTTAAGGGATATTTCTCAGGATAATCCCAGCATCCTTTATTGCCCGCAGGACCGCACCGCACCCGAGAAATGGGAGAGCACTTCCTATGCTTACTCTATGAGTTTTTACCATTCTCCCCGGCAGATAAACAGCATGAACGATAAATCTTATACCTATGCTTCGGATAAGGTGATGCCTTCTGTCCCCCGGAGATTGAGCCAGGTTAGGTATCCCAGCAAGAAAGCAATAGTGGGGGAGTGGTTGAGTAACCATGAACCTCTGGAGGATGACCCTGGCTGGTGGGGATGGCAGGGAGGAAGGAGTTATTTGTTCGTGGATGGGCATGTGGAGTTTATCTCGGCTACGCGTTTGCTTCCCGCCGGTGATGGATATCCGGATATTAATCTTACTATAAACGGAATTGAAGGAAAGGATTTACCATGAAAGCACTTGCACTTATTTCTGGAGGTCTGGATTCTAGCTTAGCTGCCTATCTGGTGAAGATACAGGGCATAGAGGTGATAGGGATAAATTTTCGCACTCCTTTTTGCTGTTGCGAAGCAGCCAAGCATGGAGGCTGTGCCGCGAAAGATGCAGTAAAATTTTTAAAGATATCCCTCAGGATGCTGCCCATAGGAGAAGAGATGCTGGGGATAGTAAAGAATCCCCGTTTTGGATACGGACAGGGATTAAACCCCTGCATTGACTGTAAGATAATGATGTGGGAGAAGGCCAAAAAATTGATGGAAGAGGAAGGCGCTAAATTCCTGGTAAGCGGAGAAGTGGTAGGACAGAGACCCATGTCCCAGAGAAGAAGGATTATAGAGCTTATCGAGAAGGAATCCGGTCTGGAGGGTAAGATAGTCAGGCCTCTTTCTGCTAAACTTTTGCCTCCCAGCCTGCCTGAGAAGGAAGGATGGGTAAGGAGAGAGGATTTTCTAAAGATAGAAGGGAGAAGCAGGAAGGTGCAGATGGCTTTGGCGCAGGAGATAGGGCTTACCCATTACCCTTCCCCGGCCGGTGGTTGTTTGCTTACAGACCCCGGCTTTTCCCGGCGCATGAAGGACTTGATTGAGCACAAAGGTGACTTTTCCTTGAAAGACATAGAAGTTTTAAAAATCGGCAGGCATTTCCGGCTGGATTCGGGGATTAAAGCCATAGTGGGAAGAAACGAGGAAGAGAATAAGAAGTTGGAATTTTTACTGCAGGGCAAGGAATGTACTCTCCAGGTAAAGGGCGGAAAAGGTGCCTTGGTGGTCCTGGAAGGGGAATGCTCCGAGAAGGATATTTCAGATGGTGCTTCCCTGGCTGCTTTTTACAGTGCGCATAGACAGGATAAAGAAGTAGAAGTTACATGGAAGAACGGAGAAAGTGAAGGATTGGTGAGGGTTGAGCCTGGTAAAAGAGGGAGGATGCTATGAGGATAGAAACGGGAGAAGTAGAAGAGATAAGGAGAGGCTGGGTGAAAATCAAGCTGGGAGGGTCTTCCTTCTGCGATGAGTGTAAGTTGTGCAGCAACAGGGGAGATGAGAAAATCCTGGAAATTCCTGATACGGGTAGCCTGCAGGTAGGGGATAAAGTAAAGCTGAGTATGCCGGAAGGTAAAATGGCAGTGTTTTCCCTGCTTTCTTTTGGCTTACCCTTGCTTTTTCTCCTGGCGGGGGCGGTATTGGGATTTTCTTTCTTCAAGCAGGAGGGATTGCAGGCCTTATCGGCCCTGGGTATGCTCATTATAGGAGTATTCATTGCCATGGGCATCTCTCGTAGCAAGTGGAAGAAAACCGTGAGTAAGGTAGAAATTATTGAGGTAGCCAGGAAATGAAGTGCAGGAAATGCGGGGAAAAGGCAGCCATAAAGCTCTATCAGCATAATTTGCCCCTTTGCCGGGAGCATTTTTGCGAGTTTATTGAAGAGAGGGTGAAGAAGGCTATTCACGATTTCGCTATGTTTGAAAAAGAGGAAAAGATTTTAGTGGTAATATCGGGGGGGAAAGACAGCCTTGCCTTATCTTATATCCTTAACAAGCTGGGATATGATGTCTCTCTGCTCTATATAGACCTGGGAATAGATGAATACTCGGATAATTCACGGGTGTTTTGCGAAGAATTTGCGCGTAAATTTGCGCTTTCGCTAAAGATAATCTCGCTTAAGGAAGAATGGGGCAAAGGCATAAGGGGTTTTTGCCGTCAAACCTACAAGTCCGTATGTTCGCTGTGCGGCATGGTCAAAAGGTACTACTTTAACAAAGTAGCCTATGAAGAGGAATTTGACGTGGTAGCTACCGGTCACAACCTGGACGATATGGTCTCTGCGCTTCTTTCTAATATTCTGGGCTGGAGAACAAGCTACCTGGTAAAACAGCTTCCCCTGTTGCCAGAAGAGGGAAAGCTCAAGAAAAAGGCTAAGCCTTTGATATATCTTACCGAGAGAGAGACAGCCGCCTATGCTTTCCTCTCCGGCATTTCTTTTCTCAGGGAGGAATGCCCCTATTCCAGGGATGCCTCCTTCTTGAGAATGAAACATCTCCTTAATGAAATAGAGATGAGTTCACCGGGGACTAAGTTTTCTTTCTACCGGGGGTTCCTGGAGAATCTGCATCTTTTCCGGAAGAATGAGGATAAGGTGGAGTTAAAAGATTGCTTGCTCTGTGGTTTCCCGTCACTTTTTGAGATTTGCTCCTTTTGTAAAACTTTCAGAAAGGAAGAGGCAAAGAATGCAGGTAAAATTTGATAATCAGGTAAAGGAATGGCAGAAAAGGAAAAGAGTCAAAGATATTCTGGAAGCATTTGGGCTTAATCGTGAAGAGGTAATTGTGGTAAGAGACGACACCCTGCTTACGGAAAATGACTGGGTGGAAGTGGACGATAAAGTGGAGATATGGAGAGTAGTGTCGGGAGGAGCTCCTGGGGATTAGAGTATAGACTTAAGAAATTAGACGTTGCACAGGGAGGTCTTGCTACCCTGAGTTACGAGAATTTAGAATTTAAACCTACAGGAGGTAGAAGATGGCAAAAAAAAGATTGGTTTTAACCTTTCCGCCTTCACTGGTTAATACCCCGGTAACCTATCACCTGGTAAAAGATTATGCCCTGGTGGTAAACATCTTGAGGGCACGGGTTACCCCGGAAGAAGAAGGTAAGCTGGTGATAGATTTGGAGGGAGAGAAAGAAAAGCTGGAAAAAGGAGTAAAATATCTAAGTGAGCTGGGAGTGCATATTCAACCCCTGGCGCGGGATGTAACCTGGAATGAGGAAAATTGCACACATTGCACCGCATGTATAACCATATGCCCTACTGAAGCCCTGAGTGTGGATAAAGATACCCGGAAGGTGAGCTTTGACAAGGAGAAGTGTATTGCCTGTGAGCTTTGCATCCCTGCCTGTCCCTATCAGGCAATGGTAATTCTTATTTAATTCACAAGGAGAAAGAGATGAATTTTTCTGCGCCTGCCAGATATAGTGTAAGAGCAATTCTATATTTAGCCAGCAGAGCATATTCATACCCGATTACGGCAGGCGAAATCTCCCGGGAAGAGGAGATCCAGAAGGAATATCTGGAAGGGCTGCTCAACCATTTAAAGAAAAAAGGACTGGTAAAAAGTTTCCGGGGAAAACAGGGGGGGTATATGCTTTCCCGTTCACCTGATAAAATAACCATGGAAGCAATATTGCGGGCAGTCGGAGAAGATTTGGTGCTGGCGAAATGTTTAAAGGAAAACATGGAATCCTGTCAAAGAAAGGAGTATTGTCTTGCTTTTCCACTGGGGAAAATGTTAAGAGAAAAATTGGTAGATGTTTTGAGAGAGGTGACTGTCCGGGACCTTGTCAGCAAGGATGATGAGGGAACCAGATTGTTACATAACTATACTTTTCAGATTTAAAGGAGGTCATGAACATGGCGGTAAAATTTTCTCAAGTAAGTGAAAAAGATATTAGTGTGGCGATTATTTCCGGTTTTGCGGAAGAATTCGAGAAGTTTGTAAAGAGTGACTGCATCATTATTGGTGGTGGGCCTTCCGGGCTCATGGCTGCACGGGAAATTGCTGCTAAAGGCAAAAAAGTGCTGGTAATAGAGCGGAACAATTATCTGGGGGGAGGGTTCTGGATAGGCGGTTTTTTGATGAATAAGATTACTGTGCGGCATCCGGGAGAAAAAGTTCTGGATGAACTGAATATCCCCTACAAAGAGAAAACGAAAGACCTTTTCGTGGCAGATGGTCCCCATGCCTGTTCCAAGCTGATTGCCGCTGCTTGTGAGGCAGGCGCAACAATTCTTAATATGGCCACATTTGAAGATGTGGTATTGAGAGAGAATAACCGGGTAGGCGGGGTAGTGGTAAACTGGACTCCTGTACAGGCTCTTCCCAGGCAGATAACCTGTGTTGACCCCATAGCCCTGGAGGCAGACATAATAGTAGATGCTACCGGGCACGATGCCTGCATAGCAAAGAAAATGGAAGAAAGAGGAATGCTGAAAACTAAAGGGTTTGGTGCCATGTGGGTGGATAAGTCGGAAGACCTTATAGTGGAATACAGCGGGGAGATACATCCGGGATTAGCCGTGTGCGGGATGGCTGTTTCCACCGTATTCGGTATTCCGCGCATGGGCCCAACCTTTGGTGCTATGCTTCTTTCCGGTAAAAGAATTGCTGAGATAATCTTAGAAAAACTATGACCCTGTATCTATGTTCTGTATCTCAGAAACTTATAGAAGAAGCAGTGGACTATCTTTATTCCTGGGGGTGGAAGAAGGTTACTTACCGTGAGTGTCTCTATAAAAGGGAAGGAGTAGCCCCGCAGAGGTTAGCTGCTCTGCGGGTCATTAATCCTCAGTCTTCCTCCTTGAACGATACACCTTATCCCCTGGAAATAGATTTTGAGAAGAGGAAGATAAAGGAATGCAGATGTGGAAGGGGAAGTATTTACAGCGGGATGCACCTTTCCCGGGTGTTGGGAGCTCTTTTAAAGCCTGAAGAAGGGAAAATTTCTTCTCTTCCCGTTTTTATTACCCCGGATTATATTGCTACCTGGGATAGCGCAGACCTCCGCTGGCATTTGCGTTATGCTGTATTTGGTATGCCCACCCTAATTTCTCTCACCGGAATAGTGGAAGCTCCTGCCCGGCCACGCGAGGTTTACCTGGGAAAGAGCCTGGGATTCCAGGAAAGTTTCTTGGAAGAGAAGTTTAAGGGTGATTTTCTAACCCCAGAGGATGAGAGGTTGGGAAGGGTCCTGGCCGGGATACTCCTGCAGACTATATTTTATTTCCACACGGGAGAACCCTTTTGCCGGGATAAAGAATGCTCTCTCTGGAATTCCCATTGGCAAAAGGAGTTGATTAAGGCCCAGGACGATGTGCCGTACACTTTATGTCCACTCCATGAGAGGAAGTGGAAAGAAATAATAAAAGAAAGGGGGAACTAAAATGAAAAGGATATATCTTGACCATAATGCTACTTCTCCCCTGGATAAAAGGATTCTGGAAGCAATGTATCCCTATTTGAGCGAGAAATTCGGAAATGCTTCCAGCCTGCATTCCTTCGGACAGGAAGCTCGTAATGCAGTGGAAAAAGCCCGCGAATCAGTAGCTGCTCTGTTAAATGCAGACCCCTCCGAAATTATCTTTACCTCGGGAGGAACAGAATCCGACAACATGGCACTGAAAGGATACATCTGGAAGAATAGAGAAAAGGGAAATCATATAATTACTTCCTCCATTGAACACCATGCAGTGCTTAATCCCTTGAAACGCCTGGAGAAAAAAGGATTTAAGGTTACCTACCTTCCCGTGGACGGAGGCGGCAGGGTAAACCCGGATGATTTAAAACAGGCTATTACCGCGGATACCATATTGATAAGTATTATGATGGCTAACAATGAGGTGGGTGTTATAGAACCTATTGAAGAGCTGGTAAAGATTGCCCGGGAAAAAGGAATTGCGTTCCACACAGATGCGGTGCAGGCCGTGGGGAAAATAGAGGTGGATGTCAAAAAACTGGGAGTGGATTTCCTTTCTCTCTCAGCCCACAAAATTTACGGTCCCAAGGGTGTAGGTGTCCTCTACATAAGAAAAGGGGAAAGAATAGAACCTTTAATCACAGGAGGACACCACGAAAGAAATCTCAGGGCAGGCACTGAGAATGTTCCAGGCATTGTGGGTCTGGGAGAAGCGGCAAAAATTGCCCGGGAAGAAAGAATAGAAGAAGCAGAAAGAATTAGCCAGCTTAGGGACCGGCTGGAAAAAGGCATCATGGAAAATATACCGCATGTGCGCATAAACGGAGACGTGAACAACAGGCTTCCCAATACGTTGAATGTATCGTTTGAATACGTGGAAGGTGAATCCATTATCCTCAATCTGGACCTGCAGGGAATTGCCGTCTCTTCAGGCTCTGCCTGTACTTCGGGCAGCCTGGAACCCTCGCACGTGCTCCTGGCAATGGGTGTCCCTCCCGTTCCTGCTCAGGGGAGTGTGAGATTTTCCCTGGGGAAAGATAACACGGAAGAGGAAATAGATAGGGTCCTGGAAGTTCTCCCTCCCATAATTGACAAACTGCGGAAGCTCAGCCCACTTTATCCGGGAGAGTAATTCTTTTAAACGGTAGATAGTAGTGAGTAGTTAGTAGCGAGGGGAAGATAGTAAACAGTGAACAGTAAATAGTAAGCAGTTAATGGTAACT